>DATMJS010000096.1:0-2744 GCA_035553755.1 Allosphingosinicella sp. | reverse complement strand
GGCTATGGTGATGTCCGCGGAATCGATCGTGGTCACCGGATCGCGCATCCACAGGGCGGCGCAGGAGGAGCTCGGCGACCTCAAGCTCTACCGCATCCCCGCCCGGGTCACCGTCGCCTCCAACAGCCAGAAGCAGGTGGCGATGCTGGAGCAGGAGGGCGTACGTGTCCGCACCGTCTATCGCGCCCGCTTCCATCCGAGCGCGGAGTGGGAAACGGAGCCGGCCCGGCGCGTGCTGGTGAGCCGGAACAGGACGGCCGAGGGGCTCGGTCTGCCGCTGCCCGCCGGGCGGCTCGTCCTGTTCGGAGCGGGCCGCGAGCGTCCCATCCTGCTCGGCGAAGGCTTTGTCGAGGATCGCGCCATAGGCGAAGATGTCGAGATCGAGCTCGGCCCAGCGCCGGGAGTGATGACGAGGCTCGCTCAAATATCCGAAGGCGAATGGCAGCTCAGCGTCACCAGCGACAGATCGGAGCCGGTGCGGTTCGAGGCTGAGATCGACGATGCGGGCAGCGCCTTCGCTCCCTCGACCCGCCTAACCCGCCGCAACGGCCGGGCGCTCTGGTCGGTCACCGTTCCGGCGAACGGCCGCGCCGTGCTCCGCTACCGCTTCGCGCCCAGAAGCTAGCCCTGCTTCACCGGCCGCGGGCGATTATTCTCGTCCAGCGCGACGAAAGTGAACAGCCCTTCGGTGACCTTCACCTGGCTGTTCCCCCGGTCGCGCTCGGCGATCACCTCGATGCGGATGCCCATCGAGGTGCGGCCGATCCGTTCGATCCGCGCGTAGATCGAAATGATGTCGTGGAGGAGTATCGGTGCGATGAACTCCATCGCTTCGATGGCCACGGTCGCGACCGGCCCCTGCGCCTCGCGCGAGGCGACGATGCCGGCGGCGATGTCCATTTGGGAGAGCACCCAACCCCCGAAGATGTGTCCGTTGGAATTGATGTCGCCCGGGCGCGGCACCACGCGCAGGATCGGATCGCGCGATTCAGCCTCGGTCATCTTTATCCCCCCTGCGCGCGGCTGCATCGTCATGGCCGCTATTGTTGCTGAAATAGACGAGCCCCATCAGCGCCGTTCCGAGCAGCACCGAAAAGCCGACGCCGGCGATGGTGGCGATGATCATGTGGATGGGCACCGGCCCGCCCGAGCTCTTCAGATAGATGAGGGCGAGCAGAACCGCGACGACCGCGGCTATCGCCATCCATGACATCAGCCGCTTGTAGCGGGTCCAGGCGAGCGCGGTGCGTTCAAGGTCCGGCGAAGTTGAGGCAGGCGGCGGCGCCGGCCTGGGCGGGATGGGATCGTGTCTGGGCATGCTTCCATTTGGCGGTGCCCCATGGGATCATCAAGGCGCGACTCGTATAAAAAGAAGACCGGACAGGAGGGGCGCGATGACCATAAAGGCGATTCTCGAACGCAAGGGCAGCGAGGTGGTCAGCGTCGAATGCAGCACGACCGTAGGCGAGGCGGTGGCGCGGCTGGCGGCGAACCGGATCGGCGCCGTGCCGGTTACCAGGGACGAGCGGGTGGTCGGCATGCTGTCGGAGCGCGACATCGTCTACTGCCTCGACAGCGAAGGCGCCGCCGTGCTCGACATGGAAGTGGAGAAGGTGATGACCGCGCCCGCCATCACGGTCGCGCCCGACGTTCCGATTCTCGCCGCCCTGTCGCAGATGAGCGCCAAAAGGATTCGCCATCTGCCGGTGGTGGAGCGCGAGCGGCTGGTAGGAATCGTGTCGATCGGGGACTTGGTCGCTTACCGTATCGCCCGCATCGAGGAAGAGGCCGAGGCGCTGCGCGCCTATATACAGAGCGCCTGAAGCGGTTTCCCGCGTTTCGTCGCTGGCGAGCACCGCCCTAACCTAAGTTGCTGCTCTATGGCAGCTTTTTGAATGCGGCGGGGCTTGAAGCCGGACTCGATAAAGCTATTTAGGCGTTCCTTAGCGGCGCATCCGGGACCGGCTTGAGAGCCCTGCCGGCGCCGCTTGGGCGATCTTTGAAAACAGAGTTTTTCGAAAAGCGGTTGACGGGCGGGCTTGTCCCTTCCATATCACCGCCGGCAACGACGCGGCGCTCACAAACGCTGCTAGTTGTTGAAAACTTTCGATAAATTTTCGGATCAAAGCTCTTGAAGGCAGGCTCGCCCGCCCTAAATAGCATTGACCGGCCGACAAGATCTCAGGGTCAGCGTCGCCGCCGAAAACTTCGGAAAGTTTTCAAAAAAAGCCATTGACGGTAGGAACGCTCCTCCATATATGGCTTTTCACCGACGGGGCAGGTCATCTGGCCCAACCCGTTCGCGTCTCATCAATCGGTAACTCCGGTGCCCCGGATTAAAACGGGGAAGGTGAGGCGTCGGCTCTTTGACATTGTCGGTTTAGATGAAGGGACATGTGGGCGGCGGCCCCGGTTACCGATAGCCTCTGGGTGTCGGTGGATCGGATAAAGCTAAGCCGTTCCTTAACGGGTCCCCGTTGAAGCTTGCTTCAATGGGAAACTCGAATGTCCTCTTACATATCCACAGTAATATGTATTTGTGCAGGAACGGCTCCCAGAGATGCCGGCGCCGGCGCCACCGTGTTTTCCCACGGGGCCTGGATGTCGGTCATTAACTTGAGAGTTTGATTCTGGCTCAGAACGAACGCTGGCGGCATGCCTAACACATGCAAGTCGAACGAGACCTTCGGGTCTAGTGGCGCACGGGTGCGTAACGCGTGGGAATCTGCCCTTAGGTTCGGAAT
>DATMJS010000095.1:0-7478 GCA_035553755.1 Allosphingosinicella sp. | reverse complement strand
TCGCAGGGCGGCCGCCAAGTGCCGCCGCCGCTCGCGATGATGTTCAGCATGAAGCGCGGCACCGCCAAGCTGCTCGAGGCCCCCAACGGCGCCGGCTGGTTCGTGGTCCATCTCGCCACAACCGAAGCGGGCGACGCTTCGAAGGAGCCGGGGCTCGTCCAGATGACGCGCCAGCAGTTCAGCCAGGTAGCCGGAGCGGAGCTCGCCGAGCAATTCACCCGCGCGGTGGAAAAGCAGGTGGGCGTGGAACGCAACGAGGACGCCATTCAGGCGCTGCGCCGGCAGCTGCTCGGCCCCGGCGCGCAATAAGGCGCTCTAGCCTATACGCGCACGGCCTATTATGAACGCGGCCATGGCCTGGAGCCCCGACAGCTGGCGGCAATGTGAGGCGCGGCAGCAGCCCGACTATCCGGACGCGGCTGCGCTCGCCGCCGCCACGGCCGAGATCGCTTCCTATCCGCCCCTGGTCGAGCCCGCAGACGCGCGGGCGCTCAAGGCCGCGCTTGCAGAGGCACAGGCGGGGCGCGCCTTTCTGCTCCAGGGCGGCGACTGCGCCGAAAGCTTCGCCGAATTCTCCTCCGCCAACATCGATGCGGCTTTCCGACTGATTACGGCGATGGCGGAGACGATGGCGGGAGCGTCGGGACTTCCGGTCATCCGGATCGGGCGCATGGCCGGGCAATTCGCCAAGCCGCGCTCCGCCGGAACGGAGACCAAAGGCAGGATAAAGCTGCCCGCCTATCGCGGCGACATCGTCAACGGCATCGCCTTCGACGCCGCCGCAAGGACCCCGGACCCCGCCCGCATGTTCCGTGCCTATGCCCAGGCCTATGCGACGCTGGCCCGTCTCGACGAGCTCGGCGGGGACAGCGGTGCGCGCGTTTATACCAGCCACGAAGCGCTGCTGCTTCCTTACGAGCAGGCGCTGGCGCGCGCCGAGCCGGCAACCGGCCGCAGCTACGCCACCTCCGCCCACTTCCTGTGGGTCGGCGACCGCACCCGCTTCCCTGGCTCCGCCCATGTCGAATTCGTCCGCGGCCTAGCCAACCCGCTCGGAATCAAATGCGGCCCGGGGCTCGATCCAGGCACGCTGCTCTCCCTGTTAGACACGCTCAATCCGGCGCGCGAGCCGGGCCGCATCACGCTCATCGCCCGCATGGGCGCAGACAAAGCGGAAGCCGCCCTTCCCCCGCTGCTGCGCGCGGTGAAGGCCGAGGGGCACCCTGTGCTCTGGGCTTGCGATCCGATGCACGGCAATACGGTGAAGGCGGCGAGCGGCTACAAGACCAGACCTTTCGGTCATATCCTCGACGAGGTACGGCTGTTCTTCGCCGTCGCGCCGGCCGAAGGCGTACGGCCCGGCGGCATCCATGTCGAGATGACTGGGCAGAACGTCACCGAATGCACCGGCGGCACCGTTGAAGTCACCGAGCAGGACCTTGCCGACCGCTACCACACCCATTGCGACCCGCGGCTCAATCCGGCTCAGGCGATGGAACTGGCAGCGCTGGTCGCCGAGGTGATGCCGAGGCGCAAGCAGCACGCGGCGTAATTCCCGCCCAACGCGGTACTTTCCGAAGTGGAAGCGGGGTGAACCCTTTGCCATTCGCGTCGTTTGTCCTCCAGACAGGAGGCGCCTCATGAAGCTCACCGCCGCACTCGCAGTATCCGCCCTTGCCCTCAGCGCCTGCGGAGGCGGTGAAAACGAGGTCGAGAACACTGCCGAGCAGCTCCGAAATGCCGCGGAGCAGAGCGACCCGGCCGCGGCACAGGTGCTGGAGAATGCGGCCGACCAGGTGCTCGAGCAGAACAGCACCGCCCCTGCCCAGGGCGCGCTTGAAGCGGCCGGCAACGCCCAGTCGGCCGGCGCCGTCCGCCCTGACCAGAAGGCGCCGCCCGCCCAGGGGGCGAAGCCTCATGCGCCGGGCGACCCGGTCCCTCCGCCCAAGGTGAAGACGCCCTAGATGACAGCCGCTGAGGATCGCCACCCATGTTCACCGAAGAGGAGACGGCCGCGCTAAGGGCGGAGATGGTGGCGCTCCAGGCGGTGATGATGTCGGTGTTCCGCCGGATGGCGGCCGATCGGCCCGAACTCTCCGCCACCTTCTGCCAGGCCTTCGACGAGGCTGAGACCATCCTTGCCGGCATCGCTGTGAAGATGGGACTCCAAGCGCCGACCGAATCAACGCTCGGCGCGCTCGAGGTTATCGAAGAGTTCCGCGCCGCGGTGATCCGCGACGAAAGCATCTGCCGCTAAGTACCGAGGCTTGCCACCGCCTTGAAAGAGGCGCACACACGTTGTGCGGCCGTGGGGGCATGGGCGCCAGTCTTCCGTAGCATTGCGTAAACACTCAACGCCAGTGGGGGACAGGGCATGGCGCGCAAATCGACTATCATCGAACCGGCAACGCCCGTATCGCAGCGCATCGAAGCGCTCGATTTCGTCAGGGGAGCGGCCTTGTTCGGCATCCTCCTCATGAACATCACCGGCTTCGGCCTGCCGCATGCTTACGGCAATCCGCAGAATGCGGGCGGAGCGGAAGGCGCGAACCTCTGGGCCTGGACCATTACGAACGTCGGCTTTGAGGGGACGCAGCGCGGGCTCTTTTCCTTATTGTTCGGTGCGGGCGTGATCCTTCTGACTTCGCGGCTGGAGGCGGCGAGGCGCAAGGATGCGGCCGACATCTATTTCCGTCGCAACCTGTGGCTGATCGGCTTCGGTCTGGTCAACTCCTTCATCTTCCTCTGGTACGGCGACATCCTCTACGCTTACGGGATCACGGCGCTGTTCGTCTTCGCCTTCCGCAAGATGCTGGCGAGGAACCTGATCGTCATCGGGATCGCCGGCCTGCTCTTCAGCGCCGCATGGAGCGGCTTTGAAACGATGCGCACGATCGCGGCGCATGACCAGGCCGTAGCCGCCGAGACCGCCAAAGCCGCCGGCCAGAAGCTCACCAAGGAGCAGGAGAGCGCCATCTCCGCCTGGGAAGAGGAGAAAAGTCATTTCAAAGCGCCGCCGGCGAAGGTCCAGGAGGAAGTCGAGGCCAAGACCAACGGCTATGCCCGCGCCTTCATGCACCTGGCGCCAATCAACAGCATGATCCAGAGCTGGTTCATGTACCGCTATTTCTTCGATATTTTCGGAATGATGCTGATCGGGATGGGCCTCTACAAAATGGGTGTGCTGACGCTGGAGAAGCCCTCTCGCTTCTACGTGTCGCTGATAGTGATCGGCTATGGGATCGGGCTGGCCGTCAACATCTACGAAACCCGCTGGATCATGGACCGCAATTTCAGCGCGATCGCGTTCAGCCAGACCAATATCAGCTACGATCTAGGCCGTCTGGCGATGACCATGGGTCATTTGGGCGCGCTCCTGCTGTTCGTGAAGTCGGGACTGCTGCCCTGGTTCCGGCGCTCTCTCGCGGCGGTGGGGCAGATGGCGCTCACCAGCTATCTCACCCATTCGGTAGTGTGCGGCACCCTCTTCATCGGCTTTGGCCTCTACGGGCAGCTCGAACGGCACCAGCTTTACTATATTGTCTTCGCGATCTGGGCGGCGCAGCTCGCGCTCAGTCCCTTGTGGCTGAAGCATTATCGCTTCGGGCCGGTCGAATGGCTGTGGCGCTACCTCACTTACGGTACCCGGCCTTCCTTCCGCCGGACGCCCTCCGTACCGCCCGCATTGGTGCCGGCCGAATAGGAGCGCTTGACAGCGGAGGCGCGCGCCCCATATGCGCGCCTCTCCGGTCCAGCAAGCCGGCTATGCGGCCCCTTCGTCTAGCGGTCCAGGACGTCGCCCTCTCACGGCGAAAACACGGGTTCGAGTCCCGTAGGGGTCACCAGCTTCATTCGCAGGATGTGTCGGCAGCTGCGTCAGTGGGCCGGGCCTGGCACCCAGGTGCTGGGAGGCGGCTCGCCTGCTTCCGCTTCCTCTTTTTCGCCTTGCGGCTCCCGCCCCTCCTCCTTCGCTGCATTCTCCTGATCGGTCTGCTGCTCGACCTCCGCGTTCAGCTCCGCACCCATCAAAAGGATGTAAGCCGTGAGGTAAAGCCAGGTGAGGAAGACGATCACCGCGCCCAGCGAGCCGTAGGTTGCGTTGTAATTGCCGAAATTCGAGACGTAGAAGCCGAAACCGGCCGTCGCAGCCAGCCACACCAATGTGGCAATGACCGAGCCGGGGCTGATCCACCGCCAGGGCGGGGTCGGCCGGCGGTTAGGGGCGTAGCGATAGATGATCGCGATGCCGAAGCTCACCGCCGCCGCGGCCGGTATCCAGAACAGGATTCTGAGGGCTGTATGCACCCAGGGCTGGGATGCGGGCAGCAGATGGTCGAGGAAGCCCAGCACCGAAATGGCGGCGACGGCAAGCAACAGGCCTACGATCGCGCCGACGGTGAAGAGCAAAGCCAGCACCGTCCGTTTGACGAAGCCGCGCGTCTCATCGACGTCCCAGGCGACATTGGTCGCGGTCATGATCGAGGCGGCGCCCTTCATCGCGCCGTAGAGAGAGAGCCCGATCGCGATGAGGAGGCCGATGCCCTTCTTCGAGCCGGCCGTCTGGACGACGCTCTGCAGCTGATCGCCGATGATCGAAGCGGCCTCGGCCGGCATCGCCTTGGTCAGCGCCTGCATGTGGCTCACCACCGAAGAGGGCTCGGCGACAAGCCCGTAGGTAAGCACCATCGCCGCAAGCAGCGGCACGAAAGCCAGGAAGGCGTAGAAGGCCACGCCCGCGGCTATCAGGCTGATATTGTCCTGGCTTGATTCCTTATAGGCCCGGACGGCGATCTGTTTCCATCCGGGCGCGGGTATTTCGCTGGGTTTTTCCGCATCCGCCCCGGGTCTTTGCGCCGTCGTCGCCATTCCGTCTCCTCCATCCTCCCGCCCCTAAAGGCATCAGGAGAATGGAGGTTCCGGCGGCTGGGATCAGAAGCTCACGCGGGCGCTCAGCCGAATGTCCCGTCCGGCCATCGGCACGAAGCCCTTGGTGAAGGAGGCGTGGCGGCGCGCATCGACGTCGAAAATATTGTTCGCCGAAAGGACGATGCTGGTCGGGTCGCGCTTGCCCCAGGGGCGCCAGGCGAGCGAGGCGTTGACCAAGGTGAAGCCTTCGGTGGGCTCTTCGAAAGCGGCGACGCGATTTTGGTCGGCAACCCATTCGACCTCCGCTCGGGCATCGAGGCGGTTCGATTGCGCCTCTATGCCGCCCAGCAGGCGCAGCGGCGGGATGCGGGGAACAGGCCCGCCGTCTTTGATGGTGGCGCGGACGTAATCGGCAACGCCGTCCGCGACGAAGCGGAAGCCGCCGGCGTCGAACAGCCGGGCCGAAGCCGATGCCTCAAAGCCCCCATAAGTCGCGTCGCGCTGGAAATATTGGAAAACGGGAAGCTCGTCCTCTTCCTCGCCGGTAGCGGCTTCGAAGATATAATCGTCGAACCGGTTGGCGAAGAGGCTGGCGCTGAGTTCGAAGCCGCGGATCTCGGCGCGCGCATAGATTTCGCCGCCCCAGCTCTTCTCCTTGCGCAGGTCAGGATCGCCGATCTCGAAAGCCTGGGTGGCGATATGCGGGCCGTTGGAAAACAGCTCCTCGGCTGCGGGAGCGCGTTCGGCACGGGCGATGTTCCCGCCGAGCTTCACATTGGGAACGACCTCGTAGGAAGCGCCGATTGCTCCGGAAAAAGCGTTGAATCTACGCTCGATGCCGACCGCAGGGGAGCCGACGTTGGTGTGCTCGTAACGGGCGGCGGCCTCGAGGTTGATGCTGCCGAGTTCGAACTCCTGCAAGGTGAAGAGGCCGTACTGGCTGGTTTCGTTCGGCGGCAGGAAGGCCTCCGCGCCGACGGCAGCGAAATCCCGCTGGAAATATTGGGCGCCGGTGGCACCGCGCCAGCCTCCCTTGTCCTGCTGCACGAGCTCGACACGGCCTTCGACCCCTTTCACCTCAAAAACGGTCCCGACTTCCTCCCCTTCGAACTCGGTATGCTCGTAATCGGCATAGCCGAACCGGGCACGGACCCTTTCGAAGAACCCGTCGCCGAGCTGAACCTCGCTTCGAAGATCGGCGCGGATCTGCTTGAGATCGATGCTGACATCCTCCTCGTCATGCTCTTCCTCATGGCCGGGATCTTCCTCATGATGAGCCCCTCCCGGACGGGCAGGAACGCCGTAGCGGCTGTCGAACTTGCTGACCGACATGCCGACAGTGCCGCCCTCCTTGATGAGGGCGAGGCCACCGCCGAAAGTGGTCTGTTCGGTGAAGCTGTTGGGTATGCGGCCGCGCAGATTCGCGAGCTCCAGCGCCTCGGCGGCCTCTTCTGCGTGGCCTTCGGCCTGCTCTTCCTCCGCCAGATCGAGCTGCGCTGCGCGGAGCCGGGGCGACAGGACATAGCCGCCGACGCGCAGGTCGTCGGTGTTGCGGTGGCTTGCGTCGAGATGGAGAACGAGGCCGCCGCCGAGCGGCGCATCGACACCCGCCCCGATGCTACGTTCGTTCGCCGCGGAGCCGTAGACGCCGAGCGCATCGATATGCGCCGGCTCATCCGGAACGACACGGGGAATGCGCCGGTCGAGCACGTTGACCGCACCGCCGATGGCCTGGCTGCCGAACAGCAGCACCGCCGGCCCCTTCAGCACCTCGATACGTTCGGCGGTGAGCGGATCGATCGTCACAGCATGATCCGCCGAAGTATTGGACGCGTCGAGCGAGCCGATGCCGTCGGTGAGGACGCGCACTCGCTCACCCGAAAAGCCGCGCAGCACCGGGCGAGAGGCTCCAGGACTGAAGGAAGTGGCCGAGACGCCCGGAAGCCGGGTCAGCGTTTCGCCCAGCTGCGGACGCATTTCGCGCACCAGATCCTCGCCGGTCAGGACCGAAGTGCCGGCCAAAAGGTCGAGGTCGCGCACGAATGGAGCCGTGACGATAATCTCTTGGGACTGGCCGTGGACGTGGTCCCGTTCGGGTTCCTCCTCCACCGGAGGCGTTCGCTGCGCATGAGCGGGCGCGGCGGCAAGGAAAGTGGTGGCGAACAGCAACGCAAGGGTCTTCATCAACATACTCCGGGATGACTCCGCCGCGCCATAAGCGATACGTTACACTGTATCAAGCTTTTGGCCGGCAATTCCCCAGCCGTTCCACCGCAAATAGACAACGTCCTGCCCCCATAGCTGAAGTTTCCTTCGGTAGATTCCATTCGCCGCGTTAAGCGCTCGGTTCGTCGGTTCGGTTAACGATTAAGCTGACAGTCACGCCCGTATGAGTATGAACAAGCAATTGGGGCAAAAGGCTAATCGGAGGGGTTGCAAAAAAACATGTCGGCGAAGAATCCGAAGACCCACGGAACCAGGACGGCTGGTCTCCTTACTCTGTCGCTGACGGCGCTCCTCGCCCTCTCGATCACGCAGAGCGCGGCCAAGGAAGGCGTCCAGCTTGCCCAGGCGCAGCCGCCCAAGACGCTCACGCCAGCTCCGGCAGTCAC
>DATMJS010000094.1:0-9772 GCA_035553755.1 Allosphingosinicella sp. | reverse complement strand
CGGGCTTTTGGGAGCAACGGGGTTGCGTGGCCGGATTCTTGCCCCTATGTCGCAGCCTCTCGCGCGCCCGTAGCTCAGCTGGATAGAGCACCAGACTACGAATCTGGGGGTCAGAGGTTCGAATCCTTTCGGGCGCGCCATCTTCTTCCTCCTCCTCATCGCGCCACCGGAACGCCTTGTGCGCCGCGGCCGTTCTGCTGCCGACCGGAGAGAGAAGCATGGCAGGCAATCGAGACGAGCCGCTGAAGGGCGAAGCGGCGAAGCGCGCCGAATGGCGCGGCGAGGATGGCGAACGGGCCCGGCCCGAAGGCGGCGGCGGGACGCTTCCGGCCAGCGAAGACGATGACGAGCGGATGGAAGGCGGCGATGGCGGCCGCGGCGGCTTCGGGATTGTTCCTCCGCCCGATTGAGCTATTTCTTGCTCGCGTGCTCGGGCTTACCCTTGCGCTTGGTCGAGGCCATTTTCTCGAGCTCCTTCTCGTTCATCGATTCAGCCATCGATTTGGACGGCCCCTTGAGCTTGCTCTTGGGCGTATCGCCCCGTTTGGCGGAAAGCGCGGCGCCAGCCGCTTTTTGCTGAGCCTGGGATTTCGCGGGCATCTTTCGATCTCCTTGCCGCCTACGAAACTCTGGCGCGGCTCGGCTTGTTCCGGAGTGCCGCCTGCGGCTAAGGGGCTCCACGCGAAAGGGAGAAGCAGCGACATGGACGAGATCGAATGGTGGGAATTCGATAGCGCGGCCGAGATGGCCGAGCAGGCGGCCGGCGACATCTGCTTCGTGATCGAAAGCGCGATCGAGGCCCATGGCGGCGCCCGCGTCGCCTTTCCGGGCGGGGCGACGCCGGATCCGATCTTTCGGGCGCTGCTCGACCGTGGCATCGACTGGGCGAAGGTGACCATCGTCCCCACCGACGACCGGCTGGTCCCGCTGAACGACGTGCTCAGCAATTATTGCAAGATCGAGAGCCTGTTCGGCCCAGAGGGCGCCAACGTGGTCTCGCTCGTGGACGAGGCGGCGCTGGACGATTACCGCGAGGCAGGGCGGCTCGCCGACGAGCGCTTGAAGATGCTGCAATGGCCGCTCGACCTCGTCTGCCTCGGCATCGGTACGGACGGGCACACGGCAAGCATCTTTCCCGGCCCCGATTTCGACCGCGCTATCACCGGCCCCCGCGAGCGGCTGGCGATCGGCGTCCACCCCAATCCCATGCCCCAGAGCGCCCCCGTCGACCGCGTCACCCTGACAGCGGCGGCGCTCTCTTCCGCCCGCGCGGTGATGATCGTGCTCGGCGGCACGATCAAGCGGGGCGTATTGGAGGAAGCGATCAAGGAAGGCCCGCTTTCCTCGAAACCGATCGGCCGGGTGATTGCCGAGATCGACGTCCCCATCGACATCTTCTGGAGCGCCTAGACCAGCTCGCCGAGGTCAAGCGCTTCGAGCAGCGCCTCGCGGGCGCCTTCGATCCGCTCGCACAGGCCCGGATCGAGCAGGTCTTCGGGCGCGATCCGCTCGGGCCACTCCTCCCGAACGACATTCGCGATCAGGTCGAGCTTCTCCTCGTCGGCGATGAAGCGCGGATCGACCGTGGCCGGGTCCGCAACGACCCGAAGGCGCAGGCAGGCGGGGCCGCCGCCGTTGGCCATCGACTGGCGCACGTCCACCACGAGCAGCTTGCGGATCGGACCGTTCGTCGCGACCATCTCCTCCAGCCAGCTCCAGACGGAGGGCGTCTCGCGCGCCTCTTCGGGGAGGATCAGCGCCATCCCGCCCTCCGGCAGGGTCACCAGCTGGGCGTTGAACAAATAGCTTTTGATCGCATCGTCGAGGCTCACCGCGCTCGCCGGCACCTCGATCACCTCCACCTCGGGCATCAGCCGGCGGAGCGAGGTGTACAGGTCGGCGCGATCCTCGAACGCCTGCTCATGGGCGAAGAGGACATTCTCGTTCGCAACGGCGACGACGTCGTTATGGAAGGCGCCCGCGGCGATCGCCTCTTCGGCCTGGGCGGCAAACAATGTCCGGTCCGGATCAAGCCCGTGCAGCCGTGCAACGGCGCGGCTCGCCTCGATATGCTGGCGCGCGGGGAAGGCGCCGCCGCGCTTGCCGTGTACGAACACCTCGACACCTTTTACGCCATGCGCGGTGCTGAGCCGCATATGGTTGGCTGCTCCCTCGTCGCCAAAGACGGGAGGCACCGGCCGGTGGACCCGGAAATGCTCCCCGTCGGCGAAGGCGAGCCGGAGCTGGGTGTGGGTGTCGGCCCATTCGTGGCTTCGGTGCGCCATCGTGCGGAGGTTCGCGACCGTGAGGTGGCAGCGGCCGTCTTCGGTATCGGGCGCGGGCGATACGGTGGCGGCATTGGCTGCCCACATGGCCGAGGCGGAAAAGGCGGCGGGCCGGAGGGAATCCGGCGCCTGCTCGACGGTGGTGCCGAGGTCGCTCAGCCATTCATGGTCGGGACGGGGGAGGGGGACGAACAGGCCCTGCGCCAGCCCGAGCCTCAGATTGTGCCGCATCTTTTCGATACCTTGCAGCGCCGCGTCGCGCGGGTGCGATACATTGAGGGCATTCGCGGTGGCGGCGAGGTTGCCGAGGCTGAGGCCTGCATAATTGTGGCTCGGGCCCACGATGCCGTCGAAGTTGATCTCCACAAGCGGCATCGTCAGCGCCCCATCGCCAGGAACTCGTCACCGGGCTGTATGCCGAGCAGCGCCGCGCTCGCCGGGTCCAGCGTCGCCGTCTGGGCGCCCTTGTTGACGACTCGGCCGTAGCAGGCGCTGAAATCGCGCAGGCGCCCTGCCGCGACCATCAGCGGCTCGTCGCTCGATTCATCGCTGAGGCCGGAAAGGATCAATTCCTTGGATTCCCTGATGGTGCGCACATTGTCGGTCCGCGCCGCCATAGTCGGGCCGCCGTCGAATATGTCGATATAACCGTCATACTCGAAGCCTTCGCGCTCCAGCATCTTCATCGCGGCACGTCCTGATGGGTGCGGCACGCCCATCACGGCGCGCGCGGTTTCAGGCAGCATGGCGGTGTAGATCGGTGTCTTGGGCATCAGGTCGGCGATGAACTGGGTCCCGTGCATCGCGTTGAACTGGTCGGCCTCTTGGAACCCCATCCCGAAGAACCGCCCCGCAATCCCGTCCCAGAAGGGCGAATTGCCGGCCTCGTCAATCACCCCCCGGAGCTCGGCGAGGAGGCGGTCGCCAAAGCGTTTGCGGTGAAGCTTGATGAACAGATAGCGGCTGCGCGCGAGCAGCAGGCCTAGGCCGCCCGCCCGCTCCTGAGGGTGCAGGAACAGCCCGCCCACTTCTGACGAGCCTTCGAAATCGGTCACCAAGGTCAGCATTTCGGCCCGGAAGGTCTTGCCGAGCGCCTTTGAAGTCTGGGTGAGCGTGGTGATGCGGTAGCTGTAGAAGGGCCATTGGGTGCCGACCTGCGCGAAGATTTGACATGTGCCGCGCACCTGGCCGGTCTCCACATTTTCGAGCACCAACAGGAAGCAGTCGTCACGCTGCTCGTCGATCTCGTTCTGGAGCGCGGCTTCGGATCGGACCAGCTTGTCGACCAGCGCGCCCTTGTCTGCAGGCAGGTTGGTGAAGCCGCCGCCGGTCAGCTTCGCCATTTCGTAAATAGCCTGGAAATCGTCGTTGCGGGTGGGACGGACGCGAAAACTCAATGGAAGGCTCCGGATGCGAGGCGAAGGATGGTGAGCGCCGAAAGCTGCGCGCGTTCGGCGAGGCTTTCGACGATCAGATATTCCTCCGGGGAATGGATGGCGCCGCCGCGGACGCCCATCGTGTCCACCACCGGCACGCCGCACGCAGCGATATTGTTGCCGTCGCAGACGCCGCCCGAGGGCTGCCAGCTTATGTCCTGGCCAAGATCGGCGCCGCAGCGGCGGACCAGCTCGAACAGCTTCCCGGCCTCGGGCGTCAGCGGCTTGGGCGGCCGGCCGAAGTCGCCATGGACGTGGATATTCACCTCATGCTCGGCCGCGACCATCGCAACGGCGGCGTCGAGCACGGCCTTGGCACGCGTCTCGTCCTCGGGAGTGAAGGGCCGCATGTTGACGCGCAGGACCGCTCGGTCGGGGACAACATTGTTGGGGCCGCCGCCGTCGATCCGCGCCGGATTGACGGAGAGGCGCGGGCCCTTTGCTTTGGCAAGCCGCAGCGTAAGGTCAGCCGCGGCGACGATCGCGTTCCGGCCTTCCTCGGGGTTGCGCCCGGCATGGGCGCTGCGCCCTTCGATCAGAATCGAGAAATTGCCGCTGCCCGGCCGCGCTCCAGCGAGCGTTCCGTCCGGCAGGGCGGCAGGTTCGTAGGTGAGCGCCGCTTTCTTGCCGCGCGCCGCCTCGGCAATCAACGCGGCCGAACCAAAGGAGCCCACTTCCTCGTCGCTGTTGATGACGACTTCATAGCCGAGCGCCGCTGCTTCCGGCGCGGTCTCGACCGCCCTCAGCGCCGCCAGCATCACCGCGATGCCGCCTTTCATGTCGGCCACCCCGGGGCCGTTCAGCACCCCTTCCTCGCGCCAGCTCAGCGTCTGGAACGGGTGATCAGGCCCGTAGACGGTATCCATGTGGCCGGTGAAGAGCAGCTGCACCGGCGCCTCGGGCCGCACCTTCAGGTGCAGATTGCGGCCATGCTGCAGTGGCCTCAGCGTCCCGTCCGTCTCCATCGCCTCGACGGGCTCGGGATCGCGCAAGCGGAGGTCGCCGGAAAAGAGGCCGAATTCTTCCGCATAGATGGCGGCCATTTTGTCGAGGCCATCGAGGTTGCGCGAGCCGCTGTTGACCGCCGCCCAGGCCTCGACCTGCTCCAGCATAGGGGCGGCCGCGCAGGCTTCGACTACCGCCGCTTCAGAAGTGGAAAGGCCCCGCATCGGACCGTCTCTAACGTGGCTTCAGGCTCAAAGCCAATCGGCAAAAGCCTGGAGAACGTCCTCGTAGAGCTTCTTCTTGAAGGGCACGATCATCGCAGGAAGATTTTGCGGCTCGGCCCATTTCCAGGCGCGGAATTCGGGCTCCGCCGTGTCGATGTTCACATCCTCGTCTCGCCCGAGGAAGCGCATGAGGAACCAGACCTGCCGCTGCCCCCGCCACCGGCCCTTCCACATCTTTCCGACGAGATCGTCCGGCAGGTCGTAGGTAAGCTCGACCGGGCAGCGGGCGACGATCTCCACCTTATCGCGCGCTATGCCGGTCTCCTCCTCAAGCTCACGATAGGCGCCCGTTTCGGCGTCCTCGCCCTCGTCGAGCCCGCCCTGCGGCATCTGCCAGGCTTCGAGCGTGCTATCGAGCCGCTGCGCTACGAACACCTTGCCCTCGCGGTTCAGGAGCATCACGCCCACGGCGGGGCGGTAGGGGAGGCTCTGCTTGTCGATCATTTATTGAAGCCCCGCTTGTTGAGAACCGAATCAGGCGCATTATCTAGGCGCTCCTTAGGCGAGCCCGCCCCTCATGCCATTGATAAGCTTCCGTTGAAGCTTCAGTGTGGCAGGCGTAGAGACGGATCAAGCATTCTCGAAGGACCATGAATGGCGACGGCCACCCATTATCTCACCCCCGAAGAAGCCCAGGCGGACGGCCCGCTGGAGGCGGTGGTCGTTCGCTTCGCCGGCGACAGCGGCGACGGCATGCAGCTGACCGGCGGCCAGTTCACCCTGTCGACCGCATTGGCCGGCAATGACCTCGCCACCTTCCCCGATTTTCCGGCCGAAATACGCGCGCCGCAAGGCACCACTTTCGGCGTCTCCGCCTTCCAGATCAATTTCGGCTCGTCAGCGATCGAGACGGCGGGGGATGCGCCCGACGTGCTGGTGGCGATGAACCCGGCGGCTCTGAAGGTGAATGTCGACGCGCTGAAGCCCGGTGGCCTGATCATCGCCGACGAGGGCGAGTTCGGCGCGCGCAACCTCGCCAAGGCGGGCTACGAAACCAATCCGCTGGAGGATGGCAGCCTCGCCAAATGGCAGCTTATCCGCCTCAATATTTCGCAGCTCACGCTCGACGCCGTGAAGCCCTTCGGCCTCGGCAACAAGGAAGCTTTGCGCTGCAAGAATATGTGGACTTTGGGGCTCGCCCTCTGGATGTTCGATCGCGACCGCGCGCCAATCCAGCAATGGCTCAAGTCCAAGTTCGCCAAGGCGCCCGAGCTTGCCGAAGCCAATATCGCGGCGCTGAACGCCGGCCATGCCTATGGCGAGACCGCCGAAATCGGCGGCCAGCTCCACCAGCACCATATCGATCCCGCCCCCGCCGAGCCGGGCCTCTACCGCACTGTCACCGGCGCGGAGTCGATCTCGCTGGGTCTTGTCGCGGGTGCGCAGCTTGCGGGCCTCAAGATGTTCTTCGGCGGTTATCCGATCACTCCCGCTTCGGCCATCCTCCACCATCTCTCGCGCCTCAAGGAATATGGAGTGACCACCTTCCAGGCGGAGGACGAGATCGCCGCCATCGGCAGCGCGATCGGAGCTTCCTATGCGGGGTCGCTTGGCGTCACTTCCTCTTCCGGCCCCGGCATCGCGCTCAAGCAGGAGGCGATGGGCCTTGCGATCATGACCGAGCTCCCGCTCGTCATAGTAAATTCGCAGCGCGGCGGCCCCTCGACCGGCCTTCCCACCAAAACCGAGCAGTCCGACCTCTATCAGGCGGTTTACGGCCGCAACGGCGATGCGCCGATGCCGGTGATCGCCGCGCGCTCGCCGGCCGATGCCTTCGACTGCGCGATCGAGGCGGTGCGCATCGCCACCCAGTACATGACGCCCGTCATGCTGCTTACCGACGGCTATATCGCCAATGCGGCCGAACCCTGGAAGGTGCCGGACATGGCGGGCTACGCACCCTTTCCCGTCCGCTTCCACGAGGAGACGCCCGCGGAAGGCGAGGCGGTCAACCCCTATGCCCGCGACGAGAAGCTCGCCCGCGTCTGGATCAGGCCGGGCACCCCGGGCCTTACCCACCGGATCGGCGGCATCGAGAAGAATGTCGGGACGGGGCATATCGACTATGCACCCGCCAACCACCAGGCGATGACCGAGATACGCCGCGACAAGATTTTGGGGGTCGCCAAAAGCATACCGGATCAGGACGTCTGCCTCGGCGAGCCAGGCGGCAGGCTGGCGGTGGTGGGCTGGGGCTCGACCTTCGGGCCGATCCACCAGGCCGTCCGCCGGATGCGCCAGCGCGGGCTCGACGTTGCCCATGTTCACATTCGCTACATCTGGCCCACGCCAGGGAATTTGGGCGAATTGCTAAAGGGTTACGACCGGGTCATCGTGCCGGAAATGAACACCGGCCAATTGAAGACGCTGCTCCGTGACCAGTTCCTGGTCGATGCGCGGCCCGTCAACAAAGTGTCGGGCCAACCCTTCAAGATCGCCGAGATCGAAGCCGCCATCGAGGAAGCGCTCCAATGATGAACCAGCGTCCCCTGCCGCTCATCCTGATGCTCATCGCCGTCGTGGCGCTCATCATCTTCCTCACCCGAGGCTGAACCCATGAATGAAATGACCAAGCTCACCGCGAAGGATTTCGCCACCGACCAGGAGGTGCGCTGGTGCCCCGGCTGTGGCGACTATGCGGTGCTGAAGGCGGTGCAGCGGACGATGCCGGAACTCGGCGTCAGGCCGGAGAACACCGTGTTCGTCTCCGGCATCGGCTGCTCGAGCCGCTTTCCCTATTATATGGAGACCTACGGCTTCCACACGATCCACGGCCGCGCGCCGACCTTCGCGACCGGGATCAAGCTCGCCAATCCGGAGCTCGACGTGTGGATCATCACGGGCGACGGCGATGCGCTGTCGATCGGCGGCAATCACACGATGCACGTCCTGCGCCGCAATCTCGACTGCCAGATCCTCTTGTTCAACAACGAGATATACGGGCTGACTAAAGGCCAGTATTCGCCGACCAGCCGGGTCGGCACCCGTTCGCCTTCGACTCCGTTTGGATCGGTCGACCGGCCCGCCAACCCCTGCGCCTTTGCGCTTGGCTCCGGCGCTCGGTTTGTCGGCCGCGGCATTGACGTCAACAAATATCTGCCGGACGTGCTGAAGGCCGCCCACGCGCACAAGGGCGCCGCCTTTGTCGAGATATTCCAGAACTGCATCGTCTATAATGACGATGTGTTCGCGCCCTTCACCGCCAAGGAGAATGCCGGCAACCAACTCTGGCTGACGGCGGGCGAGCCGATGCTGTTCGCGGGCGGCAGCAAGGGGTTGACGCTCGACCGCGAGGCGCTGACGCTGAAGGTGGTCGATGTCGAAGGCGGCGACTGGCAGGCGGCGGGCGTGATCGTGCACGACCCCAGGAACAAGGCGGTCGCCCACATGCTGATCGACATGCCGTTCGGCGGCTTCCCGATGGCATTGGGCGTGATCTACGACGATCCGCGCCCGACCTTCGAGAGCGCCGTCGTCGAGCAGAACGCGCAGGCGAGTGCGGGCAAGAGCGCAGACCTCCAGGCGCTCGTCGCCAAAGGGCAAAGCTGGGAAGTCACCAAGGAACCGCACGCCATTTGAGGGCGGGGGAGAGACTATGATGAAAGCGCTTGTTATCGCGGGCATGTTGCTCGCTGCACCCGTCGCGGTTGCGGCCCAGGATGCCGGTGGCCTGTCTGAAGCGAGCCAGCAGGTCGTCAAAGAAAGCTTCGCAAAACGAAGCGCCGAGCTTGCGCCGCTAATCGCGAAAAAGCGCCAGCTGCAGCGGCAGTTCGACAGCCTCCTCACGCCCGCAAGCTACGATGCGGAGAAGCTCGCCTCGACCATGAGTGAGATGCGCGCCGTCGAGGGCGAGATCGTCGAAAAAATAGGCACTTCGCTGCTCGCGCTGCTGAAGAGCCTGCCTGAGAACGACCGCGCAATCTTCCTCAAATCGCTGAGCAAGACCCCACCCACGGCGAGCGCCGCTGTCTCGGGCTCGAAGGACGAAACCGGACAGTAGAATGGGCGCGGGGGCGTGAACCAGCATCCGCGCGGCCGTCACCTGATTGCCGCCGACCGCGGCTTCGCTACCGGCGGCGACATGCTTGCGCGCCTGTTCGGCGGCGGGTTCAACCGCATCCTCGACAGGCTCGATGCGGGCATCGTCCAAGGCGGGATCGACGCGACTTTGCCCCATGGCTCGCGCCGCATCCTCGGCGGCCGCAATCCCGGGCCGATGCCGGTGGTGCACCTCCACAGCTGGCGCGCGCTGGTGCGCCTGATCACATCCGGATCGGTCGGCTGGTACAAGGCGTGGGAAGGGGGCGAATGGTCGAGCCCAGACCCGGTGCCGCTCTTCGACCTCTTCATGCGCAACGGCGAGAGCCTCGGCAATGTCGGCCGCGCCAAGGGTTTCTGGCGGATGATGAACCGCGCCCTCCATCGCCTCCGCCGCAACAGCCGGAGCCGTGCCAGAGCCAACATCGCCTTCCATTATGACCTCGGCAACGACTTTTACGCCTCCTGGCTCGACCGCAGCATGACCTATTCGAGCGCGTTGTTCGCTGAGCCCTATAGCGATGCCGAACCGCTGGAAGCGGCGCAGGAACGCAAGATCCGAGCCCTGCTCGACCGGCTGGAGCTCAAGCCCGGACAGCGGCTGCTTGAAATCGGCTGCGGCTGGGGCTCTCTCGCCGAGATTGCGGCGCGCGATTATGGCGTCGACGTGGTCGGCCTCACATTATCGTCCGAGCAGAAGGCCTGGACCGACGCGCGTATGCAGAAAGCGGGCCTGTTCGGCCGAGTCTCGATCGAGCTCACCGACTATCGTGATGTCCAGGGG
>DATMJS010000093.1:0-16158 GCA_035553755.1 Allosphingosinicella sp. | reverse complement strand
ACGATCCGGCAGCTCGGCGAATCTGGCTATGTCCGCTTCCTCGCCGGCCGGGCCGGAATCAAGACGCAGTCGCTGGAGCCCTCGCCGCCCGAGCAGGTGAGGATGCTGCTCGAACAATTTCCCGCCGACCAGGTGATGCTGTTCTTCATCCTGCGCGAAGCTGCGCGCCTTCGCGACCGCGAGGGCCTGGCTAGCGCGGCGCTCGATGGAGCCGTTGCGAAGCTGCTGGAGCGGATGCAGCCGATGGCCGCGGCGATCGGCGTCGAGCCAATTGCCGACATCGCCGCGCTGGAGGCCGCCGCCGGCCGCTACTGGCCCGGCCGCGACTGGCGCGGCCTGCCGGCCGGCTGGTTCTCGCCACTTGGTGATGATGAGAAGCAGGGCAGCGTCTTCACCGCCGCCATCAACCGCACCGACAGCATGAACCGCAATCGCCACATGGTCCGTCTGCTCGCGGCGGCGGTGAAGGCCGGCGAAAGGCCCTTCGCCGTCGTCGGGCGCAATCATGTGCCGATGCAGGTGCCCGCGCTCCGCTGCCTGCTCGGCGAGGACGGCTGACCCCGCGCGAGCGTTGCCCTTGCCGGGCCGCTCCGGTATAGGGCTTGCCGACAGCCCCGGCCCCGCACTTCGTGCCGCCGGGGCGCCTTGTTTCTAACGCCCCGCCAGGGAGTGACCATGTCCCGCCGCCGCCAGATTTACGAAGGCAAGGCCAAGATCCTTTACGAAGGGCCGGAGCCCGGCACCCTCATACAATATTTCAAGGATGACGCGACCGCCTTCAACGCCCAGAAAAAGGGCACGATCTCGGGCAAGGGCGTGCTCAACAACCGCATCTCCGAGCATATCTTCACCCTGCTCGGCCAGCTCGGAATCCCGACCCATTTCATCCGCCGCCTCAACATGCGCGAGCAGCTGATCCGCCAGGTGGAGATCGTGCCGATCGAGGTGGTGGTGCGCAACATCGCCGCGGGCTCGCTGTCGAAGCGTCTCGGCATCGAGGAAGGCACCCAGCTCCCCCGCACCATCATCGAATATTATTACAAGGACGACGCGCTGGGCGACCCGATGATCGCCGACGAGCATATCGCCTGCTTCGGCTGGGCGAGCCAGGAGGAGATGAACGACATCGCCGACATGGCGGTGCGCGTGAACGATTTCCTGTCCGGCCTCTTCGCCGGCATCGGCATCCGGCTGGTCGATTTCAAGCTCGAATTCGGCCGCATCTGGGAAAACGAATATAGCCGCATCATCCTGGCCGACGAGATCAGCCCGGACGGCTGCCGCCTCTGGGACATGACCACCGGCGAGAAGCTCGACAAGGACCGGTTCCGCCGCGATCTCGGCGGCGAAGCCGAAGCCTATCAGGACGTCGCGCGGCGGCTCGGCCTCCTCCCCGAAGGCGACACGAACAGCGTCCTCGACATGGCGCAGCACCGGCAAAAGCGGGGGAAGTAGTCCCCCGCCCTCGGGAGGAGCGGCGGCGGGAAGCATTCGCCGAGGCCGCCATTGGGCTGCTTCGCCACTCCGACGTTATGGTTGAAGATCCGTCACAGGAAAAAGGCCCCGTCCGCTACGGACGAGGCCTTTTTTCTAAAGCGTAGAAGCGCTTACTTGGAGGCGCTGGCCGGACCGCCGAGGGCGGTGGTGGCCGCGGCGGCCGCGGCGCGGGCCTGGACCGAGACCAGATAGTCGCTCGACTGCATGAAGGGGACCGGGTTCACGGCCTTGCCGTCGATCCGCACTTCATAGTGGAGGTGGCTGCCGGTCGAGCGACCGGTCGAGCCCATCAGAGCGATCTGGTCGCCGCGCTTCACGCGCTGGCCCGGATAGACGAGCGACTTGGAAAGGTGGCCGTAGCGGGTCTGGATGCCCTTGCCGTGGTTCAGTTCGACGAGGTTGCCGTAGCCGCCGGACCATTCGGAACGGCCGACGATGCCGTCCGCGGTGGCATAGATCGGAGTGCCGATCGGGCCCGCCAGATCGATGCCGGCGTGCATGGCGGCACGGCCCTGGAAAGGATCGGAGCGGACGCCGAAGCCGCTGGTGAAGTTGGCGCCGCGGACGGGCTTCAGCGACGGGATGGCGATGGTGCCCTGCTCGAGCTGGTCGAGCTGCTTCCAGCTGGTGAAGAGCGCCTTGAAATTGGCATCGCCGGTCTTCAGGGGCTCGACGGCCTCGAACGGTCCGCCGACGCTCTGGACCCGCTTCGGGTCGATCCCCAGCCGGCGAAGCTCGGCCGAGGTGGTTTGATAGCGCGCCTGCACCTGCTCCCGGATCGCTTCGACATCGGCCTTCATCGCCTCGACCTGCTGCTGCATCCGGGCGACATCGGCATTCTGGGGAACGGCCGCCTCGGCGGTCGCGAGCTGCGCGGTGGCGACGACCGACCAGCAGAGCATCGACAGCGCCGCGAGACCCGCCGAAAGCTGGAGCGGAACGCTGACCCGCACGCGGCGGAGCGATTTGCCGTCATGGACGAAAATGTCGCGCGCTTTCAACAAGCTGCGGAACTTTCCGCGGGTGGTGGCGTTACTCAAAACAAAATCCGTCATAATATTCCCCGGTCGGCCCTTGCGGGTCGAAACGGCCGCTCGATGGCGACCATCCAATTGATCGTGGGACATTTCTGTCCGCTTCATGCCGTCAGGAAGCTGCCCACCCCGTGACGTGTGTCTGCAGACTGTTAAACATCTCTTGCCACGGCAACCCCCAAGTAGAAATCCCGGGACAGACCGGCTTCGTCGCGCGCCGAGTCGTTGAACGGAGGCTTCAGAAATCCCCTGAAGTGACGTTCTATTAACCATTTCCAGTGCGAAACGGCGTCCAATTTCCGTGATTCTGCAACCGATTTGAACCAGGCTGTGCCGGTTCCCACGTGCCGAATCTCGTCGCGGTAGATGCGCATCAGGATGCGGGCCGACCGGGCGTCGCCCGCCGCCTCGAACCGCTCCACCGTCGCCGGCGTCACGTCCAGTCCCCGAGCTTCAAGCACCATCGGCACCACCGCCAGCCGCGCCAGCACGTCGTGCGCGGTCTCCTCCGCCGCCTCCCACAGCCCGTCATGCGCCGGCAAGTCGCCATAGAAGGAGCCGAGCGCCTTCAGCTGGCGGTCCAGCAAGGCGAAGTGGATCGCTTCGTCGGCGCCGATCCCGAACCAGTCGTCCACGAACGCGCGCGGAAGCTGGGCTCCGAAGCGGCCCGCCATGTCGAAGGCGAGATCGATCGCTCCATATTCGATATGAGCGAGCGCGTGCAGCATCGCGATCCGCCCCCGCTCCGAACCGCCCCGCCCGCGCTTGGGCATCCGGTTGGCGGGGAGCAGCTCGGGCCTCCCGGGCCGCGCCGGCCGATCGGGCATCGCGGCGTCGAACCGGTGCTCCAGCCGCCCCAGGCGCCACGCCCGCGCCGCCGCCCGCGCCGCGCGCACCTTCTCCCGCGGCGTGGGTGCGAGCAGCACGGCGCGCGCGGCCTCGGCGGCGGTGGTGAATTGCGGCATGCTCCTTTACAGCCACAATCCGCCGCTCAAAGCCAGACAGGGATCGCCCCATGCCCGACATACTCGTCTCCTCCGGCCGCCATGTCGTGGAGCTTCGCTTCAACCGGCCCGACAAGAAGAACGCGATCACCTCGGCCATGTACGCCGCGCTCGCTCAGGCGCTGGAGGCGGCCGCGGCCGATCCGCACACGCGCGTGGTGACGATCCTCGGCAGCGGCGGGCTCTTCACGGCCGGCAACGACCTCAGGGATTTCATGGAAACGCGCGCCGCCGGCGAAGACCTGCCGGTATTCCGCTTCCTCCATGCCCTGTCGGCCTTTCCCAAGCCAATCGTCGCCGGGGTCGGCGGCGCGGCGATCGGCATCGGCACCACGATGCTGCTCCATTGCGACCTCGTCGTCGCCGCGCCGGATGCCGGCTTCTCGCTACCCTTCGTCGATCTCGCCCTGGTGCCGGAGGCGGCGAGTTCGCTGCTGCTGCCCCGGCTGATCGGCCCGCAGCGCGCGGCCCGGCACCTGCTTCTGGCGGAGCCGTTCGACGCCAGGACCGCGCTCGCCTACGGCCTGGTCACGGAGATAGCGGACGCAGAGGCGCTGGAGGGGCGGGTGGCGGCGATCGCGCGGAGCCTCGCCGCCAGGCCGCCGGAGGCGGTGCAGCTTACCAAGCGGCTGCTGCGCGCCGAGGAGGAACCGGTCCCCGCGCGCATAGCGCGCGAGGCGGAAGCTTTCGGCGCCCGGCTGCAGTCCACCGAGGCGGCCGAAGCCTTCCGCGCCTTCTTCGAAAAACGCCCGCCCCATTTCGGCTAGAGCGCGCCTAGGCCAGCTCTCTCGCCGCCTCCAGCACTTCGGAGGCATGGCCGGGGACTTTCACCTGCCGCCATACGCGCTTTACCACCCCGTCGCGGTCGATGAGGAAGGTGGCGCGCTCGATCCCCATATATTTGCGGCCGTACATCGACTTCTGGACCCAGGTGCCGAAGGCTTCGCAGACCGAGCCGTCAGGGTCGGTGGCGAGCGGCACCTTCAGCCCATATTTGTCGGTGAACTTGCGGTGCTTTCGCGCATCGTCCTTGGAAACGCCGATCACCCAGGTGCCTGCCTTTTCGAATTCCTCCGCCAGGGCGGTGAAGTCCTGCGCCTCGCGGGTGCAACCCGACGTGTCGTCCTTGGGGTAGAAATAGATGACCAGCTTCTGGCCGCTGAAGTCGGTCGGGCTGATCGGCTGGCCCTCCATTCCCACAAGCTTCACATCGGGTACGGGATCGCCTTCGCTCAGCATTTCATTGTCCTCCGGAAGCGGCGACATCGCGCCAGACCTTGGCGATCCTCTGCCGCGCCTCGTCATGCGCCGCAAGCAGATCGTCCCAGCTTTCCGTCCGGCAGGCCCTCGCCACCAGCGGCCGCGAGGCTTCCGGAGGGATGTCGGAGCTGGGCGAAACGAGCCGAAGGGTGACGAGGATGCGCGCCAGCAGATAATGGGCTCCCTCGATCTCCGGCGGCATCATCCCCGCGGCAACGAGATCCGCGATCGCTCGTTCGAGCTGCGGCTTGAGGGCGGTGCGGTGGCGAAGCTGGAGGGTGTGGACCGCGAACTCGAGGTCGACCAGCCCGCCCTCGCCAAGCTTGATGTCGAGCGGCCCCTGGGGCGGCTTGTGCCTCGCCATTTCCGCCCGCATCGCGGCGGCGTCGGCCACCAGCTTGTGCGGATCGCGCGGCGTGCACAGCGTCTCCTTGATCACTTCGGCCAGGGCCGTCTTCCCTTCGGCTGATCCATAGACCGGCCGCGCCCGGGTGAGCGCCATATGCTCCCACGTCCAGGCCTGCTTCTGCTGATATTCGGCGAAGCTTGGCAGCGAGACGGCGAGCAGCCCGTCCTTGCCCGACGGCCGGAGGCGCGTATCGATCTCATACAGCGGACCGGCGGCGGTGGGGACGCTCAGCGCCGCGGTGACCCGCTGGGCGAGCCGGTTGAAATAGTCGGTGGCGCCGAGCGGCTTCCTCCCGTCCGACTGCGCTTCATAGCTGCCGGTGAAGAGATAGACGAGGTCGAGGTCGGAGGCATGGGTGAGCCCCTCCCCGCCGAGCCGCCCGAGCCCCATGATAAGCAGCTCCGAGCCCGGGACCCGGCCATGAGCCGCCTCGAATTCCCTCACCGTTGCGTCGGTGAGCACCCGGATCGCCGCTTCGGCGACGCGCGCATAGCCCGCCGCCACCTCGACCGGGTCGCTTGCGCCGGTGATGAGCTGGATGCCCAGCGCGAAGCGGCGCTCGTTGACGCTCCTGCGCACCCGGTCGAGGACCAGCTGGTAATCCTCGCCGCTGCGTTCGGCACGGGCGAAGTCGGCGGCAAGCTCGTCCACCGACGGCGGCGGCTCGAAGGCGCTCTTGCTGATGAGGCCGTCGAGCAGCTCCGGCCTTCGCCCGAGCTGCTCCGCAAGCGCGGGCGCGTGGCTCAATATCGTCGCCAGCAGTTCCGCGAGCGCCGGCTGGGCCTCGAGCAGGCGGTAGAAATTCACCCCGCTCGGCAGGCGCGTCACGAGATCGTCGAACCGGTTCATCGCGCGCGCCGGGTCGGGAGCGGCGGCGAAGGCCCTGACCAGCGCCGGCAGCATCGCTTCGAAGGCTTCGCGCGCCGCGATCGAGCGCAGCGAACGCGCCTTGCCGCTCCGCCAGCTCTTGATGCGCAGCCGCGCTCCGGCCGGGTCGGGCATTCCGGCGCGGGCAAGCTCGGTTTGGAGCGCCTCCCCGTCGCGAGGCATCCGCTCTTCTTCCGAGCCGCCGAGCCGGCCGTAGATGGCGGTGACGCTGGCGACGGGCCCGCCAAGCAGCTCGATCAGATCTTCGCCTCCGCCGAGGCCATGGAGCCGGGCGACATTGTCGAGCGCGCCCGGATCGGCGGGAAGCGTATGCGTCTGCCGGTCCTCCACCATCTGGAGGCGGTGCTCGATAGTGCGGAGCAGCCGGTAGGCTTGCGCAAGCGTCTCCGCCTCGTCGCCCGAAATGAGTCCCGCGCCCGTCAGCGCCGCCAGCGCATCGAGCGTCGCCGGCGCCCGGAGGACAGGCTCGCGCCCGCCATGGATCAGCTGGTGGACCTGCGCGAAAAACTCGATTTCGCGGATGCCGCCGCGCCCGCGCTTCAGGTCGAAGCCGGGGCCGAGCGCCTGTCCCTGCGCGAAATGGTCGCGGATCCGCCGGGTGATCGACTGCACTTCGCCGATCGCCCCGAAATCCAGCGAGCGCCGCCAGATGAAGGGGTGGACGGCCTCAAGGAAATAGCGCGCCAGCGCCTGATCGCCCGCCACCGCGCGCGCGCGGATGAACGCCGCCCGCTCCCAGGGAAGCGCGCTCGATTCATAATAGGAGATGGCGGCGTTCACCGGCAGCGCGATCGGAGTCACTTCGGGGGACGGGCGGAGGCGAAGGTCGACTCGGAAGACATAGCCGTCTGCGTCCCGCTTCTGCAGCGTCTCGATCACCCGCTGGCCGATGCGGACGGCGCCCTGGCTCGGCTCCTCCCGCGGCTTCAGCGGCAGGGTCTCGGGATCGTAGAGGAAAAGGAGATCGACGTCGGACGAATAATTGAGCTCGCGGCTGCCATGCTTGCCGAGCGCGAAGATGGCAAAGCCGCGCATCTCCGCCTCGGGCGTCCGCCACGCGATCGCGTCGGCGAGCGCTCTTTCAATCGCCTCGTCCGCGAAATCGGAGAGCTGCCGCACCACCTCCTCGAAGCTCAGCAGACCGGCGAGGTCGCCGACGCCGAGCGCGAGCGCCAGCGCGCTTCGCTCCCGCCGTAGCGCGGAAGCCACGGTCGCAGCCCCCTCGCCGCTGCGGCGGGCCCGGGCGACGGCCCCCTTCAAGTCGCCTTCAGCCAACCTGTTGGCAACGCCGGAAAAATTTTCCAGCTGCAGCTTGAGGAAGGGCGAATGCGCCCGCGCCCGCATCATTGCTGCGCCTAGGGCTCGTTCATCCTTTGTCACATGCATGCCACAGGCCAGGTCTCTTTCGTTGCCGCGCCACAACGATGGAAACCCTACGGAAAAACATACGTTAGTGTCGCGTGGAAAAGATCAGTCCGAGCAGAGAAGCCATGATCAAAGCTTCCTCAAGGCGGTTCGTGAAGGTGGCTCCCCCCACCGTACACGCCGGCGTCGGGAACGCTTTGCGCCAGGCCTTCGCCATGGACGGCGAAATCCGCTCGCTGAAGGATTTCGAGGATATCCTCGCCCGCCTCGACTAGATGTCGGCGCCGCTGTCCCGGTCCCGGCTGAGGTCGTCGACCTCGCTCATGATGCTCTGAAGCGCCGTCTTGTTCGCATCGGTCTCGTGATCGCGCCGTGAGGGGAGGTCCCCTTCGGCCAGCAGGTTTTCGAGCGCGACGCGTCCGCGGGCGACGCGGCTCTTGATCGTTCCGACCGCGCAGCCGCAGATTTCGGCCGCCTCCTCATAGGCGAAGCCGCCCGCGCCGACCAGGATCAGCGCCTCGCGCTGCGGTTGCGGCAGATGCATCAGCGCGCGCTGCATGTCCCCCAGTTCGACATGGCGGTCCTGGCTGGCGGGCGCGGCGAGCAGCTTGGAGGCGGTGAGTTCGTCCCATTCGCCCTTGAAGCGGGCGCGCCGCATCTGGCTGAGGAACAGGTTCCGGAGGATGATGAAGGTCCAGGCACGCATGTTGGTGCCCGCCTGGAAGCGCTTGCGCGCGGCCCAGGCCTTGAGCAGAGTTTCCTGCACCAGATCGTCGGCGAGGTCGCGGCTGCCCGACAGCGAGCGCCCGAAGGCGCGCAGATGCGGGATCACCTGCGCCAGCTGGTCCTTGAATTCGGCGTCCGACAGCGGGACCGGTTCGATCCGGTCCGCCTCTTCTTCTTCATCAACCCTGACTGGTTGTTCGGCCGCCATAAGCCCCCGATACGCTTGAATTGTTACATGGATGCAGCGTCGGGCGTCGCATACGCCGTGGCTGCCCCGAAGTGGTGATTACCGCCAGACAAACAAGAGCAAGGCGAACAGCAGCACCACCAGCCCGAGGGAGATGGGAAGGATATAGCGCGTCATATGGGGCGTGGTGCCCTGACGTGCCTCGGTGGTGCTTACATGCCTTTCGCGATCGTCCATCGCTGCCCGCATTCCTTGTTGATCCGTAATGTCAGGCTAACGCCCGCTCGCGTGAAGCGGTTCCACAGGTTCAGGCAGGCAGGGTCGCGCTGTCGAAGAACAAGGCCTGGGCGATCGCCGCTTTGACGGTCGAGCGCTGGAACGGCTTGGTGATGAGGAAGGTCGGCTCCGGCCGCTCGCCCGTGAGCAGCCGCTCGGGGAAGGCGGTGATGAAGATCACCGGCACCGAGAACTCCTCCAATATGTCCTTCACCGCGTCGATGCCGGAGCTGTCGTCGGCGAGCTGGATGTCGGCGAGCACCAGGCCCGGGCGGCGCGCCATCGCCTGGCTCACCGCCTCGTCGCGGGTGACGGCGACGCCGGTGACGGTGTGGCCGAGGTCGCGGACGATCGTCTCGATATCCATCGCGATGATCGGCTCGTCCTCGATGATGAGGACTTCCGCGCGCGTCTGGCGCTCGATTTCCGCGAGCGCCTCGGCGACGAGATTCTCGACCTCGCCCGCGTCCGCGCCGATCAGATAGCCGGCGTCCTCGGGGGTGAAGCCCTCCATCGCCGTCAGCAGCAGCGCCTGCCGCGACAGCGGCGTGATCCGCGCCAGGCGCGCCTGGGCTATTCCTTCGGGATCGCTGCCGGCGCCGCCCGCGCCCGGATCCTCCTCGATGTTCGCCGACGACCAGATGGCGTGGAAGGTGCGGTAGAGGCCGAGCCGGGGATCGACGTCGCGCGGGAAATCCTCGGGCGAGGCCACGATCGCTTCCAGCGTAGCGCGGACGAAGGCGTCGCCATGGCCCTGGCTGCCGGTGAGAGCGCGCGCATAGCGGCGCAGAAAGGGAAGATGCGGCGCGAGTTCCTGACCAAGCGACATATTCGTTTCGACTCCCTGAATGTTTGCGGGTCTTGTGAGAGGCTGTTCCGCGCTTTGCAACCCCGCCCCAGGCAAGCCCGCCGCCACGCAACATGCAGGAGGAAACCGGCCCGGCCCGCTCCTCACGCGAGTGTGGAACAATCGTGCGAGTTTTTTGTTTCCAAGGCCGCGTGGGCTATTTATGCGGCTTTCACGTTCGAGGGGTCTGTTCAGGAAACCGCCGGCAAAGTCGGAAATCGAACAGGTCATTGTTATAGCTGCGGGCGCGGCGTTAAGCCGCGAGGGGTGAAGAATTTTGGCCTTTGCAAACGACAAGGATGGCGATCGCCGGCGCAAATCCGATCATGATCCCGAAAGCGAAACTCCGAAAATGCCGCAGTCGAAGAAAAAACGCGCCGCGGCGCCCGAAGTGGGAAACGCCCTCCGCTCCATCTATCAAAAGACGGTGAGCGAGGACATTCCGCCGGAAATGCTCGATCTGCTCGGCAAGCTCGGATAAAGCCGCGCCAGCGCCGTGCGGGGCAATGTGAGCCGAGAAGACGACAACAGAAGCTGGATTGCGAGGAAATGGGCCCGGCTCTCCACCGGCGTCAAGATGCTGCTCATCCTCAGCGCGGGCCTGCTGCCGCTGGGCGTCATCGCCCTCCTCGCGTCGCTGCAGAGTCTCCGTGAAAGCAACGAGAGGCGCATCGAGGAGACGCAGGCGCGGGTCGAGATCAAGGCTCAGCGCATCAATTCGGCGCTGTCGCGAAGCACGCTGACGATCCGCACCGCCAGCACCGTGGTTTCCGACGCGGCGGCCGGATCGGGCATCTGCCAGCGGACATTGCAGCGGCTCACCAGCGTGCAGACGACTCCGGGCCGCTATGCGCTGTTCGCCGGCGACGGCACCCTCCGCTGCGCCACCCCCGGCTATCTCCCGCCTTTGGAGCTGCTCGGCGCCCCGGGGCGCTCGTCCATCGTGGAAATTTCCGAGGACCTGCAGACGCTCCGTTTCGCCCTGTTCAACTCCGCGGGCGCTATCGAGGGCGCCGGCGAGTTCACGCGCGAAGGTCTGGCGGAACTCACCTATATTCCGGGCACCAACCTCAATTTCGACCTGACCCTGGTCCAGGGGGACCGGCGGATGGTGCTCCGGGACGAGTTCCAGGACGGGCCCCTCGTTCAGACCGTCCGCGCCAGCGCGCCCGTCGCCAACGGCCGGATGCGGCTCGACCTGGCGCTTGCGGCGACTCCGGTCGGCGTTGCCGATTTCCTCATCATGACCCTGCCCGTGGCGATGTGGCTGCTCTCCGCCGTGATCGGCTGGTTCGTCCTCAGCCGCTTCGTGCTGAGACCCCTGGTGCGGGTCCAGCGGGCGGTCGCCGCCTATCAGCCCGGCGACAAGGAAATAGATCTGCCGCGGTTCCGAACGCCCGCGCGCGAGATCGCCGAGCTCGGCTCGGCCTTCGATCGGGTCGCCAAGACGGTGGCTCGGCACGAGGCCGATCTCGAAGCCGCCGTCGAGCGGCAGACGCGGCTCGTCCGCGAGGTTCACCACCGGGTGAAGAACAACCTCCAGGTGGTCGCCTCGCTCCTCAACCTCCACTCGCGCGGCGCGCCGAGCGAGGACGTCTCGGCCGCTTACGCGACCATCCAGCGGCGGGTGGATGCGCTCGCTGTGGTCCACCGCAACCATTATGCGGAGCTGGAGGAAAATCGCGGCGTCGCGCTCCGGTCGCTGATCTCGGAGCTGGGCGCGAACCTGCGCGCCACGGCTCCCCCCTCGGCCGCTCATATGGCGATCCGGCTCGACATCGAACCTTATTACGCCACCCAGGACGTGGCCGTGTCGGTCGCCTTCCTGATCACCGAGATCGTCGAGTTCGCGATGCTCTGCGACGGCGGAGCGGTGAGCATTTCCCTGACCGGCGGCGGGAGCGGCAGCACCGCGCGTCTCGCCATCCATTCGGCCAGCCTCAAGAAGGAAGTGCCCTGCGACGAGGCGCTGACCGAGCGGTTCGAGCGGATCGTCACCGGCCTGTCGCGCCAGCTCCGTTCCGCCATCGATCGCGACGAGGAACAGGGCGCCTATTCACTCGACATCGCCGTGATCGACAAGGCCGAGGCCTAGCCCGCGTTCAAGAGCTCATTGCAGGAGAAATCCCGCAGTGAAGAACCCGCTTTCTACCCCGTCCTGTCCTCGCGATTCTCCTGGTCGTCGGCATAAGGCGGCCGGCCCTTGGCCTCGTCGCGGGCCCGCTCCAGCTCCTCGCTACCCTGCCCCGATTCCGTGGCGCTATCGACGTTGAGGCGCTCATCCTGGTTGACTCCGTCAATGTCCGAATGGGGGGTGCTTTTCGGGGGTTTGCTCACGCCTTTGCTCCTTTGCTGCGGGTTCAACAGGCGGCGCCGGGGCGGGTTGCGATAAAAAAATGATTTCGACGCGATTTTTTTTGAAAATCGCTGGAACCCCTGCCCTCCTCCCACGTTCTGCTCTTCGGATAGTGACCTTTTGCCCCCCCGCTCTCGCTATCCAGAACATGAGCCCGGACGCGCCAACCTCCCCCCCCCGGTGGCGCCTCCGGGCTCAACATTTTTGGGGCTTCTCCTGTAAAAACAGTTGCTTCCGGCACTCGTCACAAGCGCGGAACCGCTCGTCACGTGCGCGGAACCAAGCCGCGGCAGAAGGCATTTAGGGCCTACATCGCACGCCGAGTTACGCGATCGACGCGCGTTGGATCGCACTAGGAGAAAGACCATGGTTCGTAAGCTTTTCGCTCTTGCCGTTATTTCAGGCAGCCTTGCGCTTGCCGGCTGCAATACGCTCCGCGGCATCGGTCAGGACATCCAGTCGGTGCCCGATTGCGTCGAAGGCAGGACCTGCTGAGGCACAGCCGCTCTTCCATAGGCCACCAGAAAGGGCGCCTCCGGGAGGCGCCCTTTCCTTATGCGGTCGGCGATCAGCCGGCTTCCGCTCCGGTCTGGCGCGCGCGGCGGCGTTCGGTGAACCAGATGGCTATCAGCGACAGCTCGTAGAGGAGGATCATCGGCACCGCGAGCATGAACTGGGACAGCACGTCGGGCGGCGTCGCCACCGCCGCGATCACGAAGGCTATCAGGATCGCGTAGCGCCGCCCGCGCTTCAACTGGTCGCGGGTGACGATCCCGGCCCGCTCCAGCAGCATCAGCAGCACGGGGAGCAGGAAGGCGATGCCGAAGGCGAGGATGAAGTGCATGACGAGGCTCAGATATTCCCCGATCGAGGGCAGCGCCTCCTGCTCGATGCCGCCGATATTGCCCTGGTAGCCGAGGAAGAATTCGAAAGCGGTCGGCATCACCACATAATAAGCCAGCGCTCCGCCGAGCGTGAACAGCAGCGGCGTGGCGATGAGGAAGGGAAGGAAGGCCCGCTTTTCCTTGGCGTAGAGGCCGGGCGCGACGAACGCCCAGATCTGGTTGGCGATGATCGGAAAGGCGATGAAGAAGGCCGCGAAGAAGGCCACCCTCACCTCGACGAAAAAAGCTTCATAGAGCTTGGTATAGACCAATCTTCCCTCGCCGGGCGGGAATGCCCTGACCAGCGGCTGGGCAAGGAAGCCGAAGATCCGGTCGGCGAAATAGAAGCACACGCCGAACGCCGCGAACAAGGCGATGAACGACCGGATCAGCCGCCGCCTCAATTCGACCAGATGGTCCATCAGCGGCGCGCGCGTCTCGTCGATCTCGCTCATGGCTCGTCCCGCTTCACATCGGGTTCGGGCTCCGGACCTGGCGGCGGCAGGCTCGGATCGTCGTAGTCGGGCGCGTCGAGCGAAGGATATTCGCGCATGATGCGCTCATTCTCCTCGCGCCATTTCTTCTCCATCTCCTCCAGCTCGGCTTCGCGGATCATCGTGTCGATGCCGGAGCGGAAATGGCGCGCCATCCCCCGCGCGCGCCCGACCCAGTGGCCGACGGTGCGCATCACCCCCGGCAGGTCCTTGGGACCGATCACCACCAGCGCGACGACCGCGACGATGAGCAGCTCGGTAGGGGCTATGTCGAACATCTACGCGGGTGCATTCTGTTGTTCGTCATTGCGAGGAGCGCAGCGACGAAGCAATCCATAGTGAGGCGTGGTGCGGCTGGATTGCTTCGCTGCGCTCGCAATGACGTGCTTTCACCCACAGCCCCGGATCAGGGCTCCCGCCGGTCTTCGGGATCGGGAGTGCGGGTCGTGCTCGGCGGGGCGTCGACGGTCCGGTCGCCCTCGAGGCGGCGCGGCTGGCCGGGCTTGTCCTCGTCCTCGCTCAGCCCCTTCTTGAAGCTTTTGAGGCCCTTGGCGACATCGCCCATCATGTCGGAGAAGCGGCCCTTGCCGAACAGCAGCAGGATGATGATCCCGACTACGAGCCAATGCCAGAGGCTGAAACCACCCATTTCGAAAATCTCCGATGAAGTCGGTGCTACACCTAGTCTTCCTCGGCCTCACTTTCCAGTTCTAGCTGATCGGAGCCGCCGAGCTGCTCCATCGCCGCTTCGATCGGGTCGAGCAGGCCCGCGGCCTTCAAGTCCTCGATTCCCGGCAGATCGCGGCGGCTCTGGAGGCCGAAATGCTGGAGGAAGGTGGCGGTGGTCGCATAGGTGAGCGGCCGCCCCGGCACCTCACGCCGGCCTGCCGGCCGCACCCAGCCCGCCTCCATCAGCACATCCAGGGTGCCTTTGGAAATTTGGACGCCGCGTATCGCCTCGATCTCGGCGCGGCTGACCGGCTCGTGATAGGCGATGATCGCCAGCGTCTCGACTGCGGCGCGGGACAGCTTGCGGCTTTCGTCGCGCTCGCGGCGGAGGAAGTGGGCAAGGTCGGGCGCCGTCTGGAAATGCCAGCGCTTGCCGCGCTCGACCAGTTCGACTCCGCCGCCGCCATAGCGGCCGGCCAGTTCCTCCAGCGCCCCCGCCACGTCGACCTCCGGGCCGACATAATCCTTGATGTCGGCGATGCTCATCGGCTCTTCCGAAGCGAATAATATCGCCTCGACCGCCCGCACATCGTCGGAAATCTCCCTCATGCCGCCCTGATGTAGAGCGGCGCGAAGGCCGCTTCCTGCTGGATCTGGAGCTTGCCTTTACGGGCCAGCTCGAGCGTCGCGACGAAGCTCGAGGCGAGCGCCGACTTCCTGAACTCGGGATCCCGGGTTTCGGGGAGGAAGCTCTCGATACGCTCCCACTTCACGCTTGCGCCGAGCAGCCGTTCGACCCGCAGCAAGGCCTCTTCGAGCGTCATCACCGGCCGGCGGCCGATGACATGGATGGCGGGCTCGCTCCGCGCCCGGATCGCCCCATAGGCGGCGATGATGTCGTAAAGGTCGGCCTGCCAGGCGGCGCGGCGGACGACTCGCAGCCCCTCGGGCGCGCCGCGCGCGAACACGTCGCGCCCCAGCCGGTCGCGCGCCAGCAGCCGCGCTCCCGCCTCGCGCATCGCCTGGAGCCGCTGGAGGCGAAGCTGGAGCCGCATCGCCAGTTCTTCGGGGCTTGGGTCCTGCTCGGGATCCTTGGGGAGGAGGAGGCAGGATTTCAGATAGGCGAGCCATGCCGCCATCACCAGATAGTCGGCCGCTATCTCCAGCCGCAGCTTCTTCGCGTCCTGGATGAAGGCGAGATATTGCTCGACCAGTGAAAGGATCGAGATTTTGGCGAGATCGACCTTCTGCGTCCGCGCCAGCGTGAGGAGGAGGTCGAGCGGCCCTTCCCAGCCGTCGAGGTCGAGCGTCAGCCGGTCGGCCTCGGCGACGGCCGGCATCTCCTCGAACGAATCCCCCGCGTCCATCGCCGCAGTCTAGCCATAAGCGTCGAGGCTTGTCGAAGGGGTTCCGCCATTTATCCCCAGCATTTGCGCCGTTTGCGGAATGCCGAATGCCGCTTATGCTGCGCTCGGGACGAGGATGGGAAGGATATGAGATTTGCCGCCGCCGCGCTTGTTGCCGCTTTGCTGCTCGGGGCGCCGCTGATGCCCGTCGAAGGCCAGGGCCCGCGCCCCCGCGCCCGCGAAGCCGGGATCGGGATCGGCATCCTCGCGCCCGGTCCCCTGAACGCGATCACCGACGTCGCGGGCGTCGCGGTGGGGCACAGGACGCTGATCGAGGGCCGGTCGGTCCGCACCGGAGTCACCGCCATCGTCCCCCACGGCGGCAACCTCTTCCAGGACAAGCTGCCGGCGGGCTTCGCCGTCGCCAACGGCTTCGGCAAGTTCATGGGATCGACCCAGATCGAGGAACTGGGCGAGATCGAAAGCCCCATCCTCCTCACCAACACCCTTTCAGTCGCCGAAGCGGCCGCCGCGGCGATCGAATGGACGCTCGCGCGTCCCGGCAACGAGGCGGTGCGCTCGGTGAACGCGGTGGTCGGCGAGACCAACGACGGCACTCTGAACGACATACGCGCCCGCCGCGTCACGAAAGCCGACGCGCTCGCCGCCCTCGCCTCCGCCCGGGAGGGGCCCGTCGAGGAAGGCGCGGTCGGCGCCGGCACCGGCACCGTCGCCTTCGGCTGGAAGGGCGGCATCGGCACCAGCTCGCGCCGTCTGCCCGCCGGGCTCGGCGGCTATACGGTGGGTGTGCTGGTCCAGAGCAATTATGGCGGAGTCCTCAGCGTCGACGGCATTCCGGCGGGAAAGCTGCTGGGCCGTCACTATCTCAGGGACGAGCTCCAGTCCGCCGCCGGCG
>DATMJS010000092.1:0-8139 GCA_035553755.1 Allosphingosinicella sp. | reverse complement strand
AAATCGACGAGCACGTCGCAATCGTCCTCGACGATGTTCACATCGTCCCGCTCGCAGGCGACCTCCGCGATGGCCTGCCCCATCCGGCCGCTCGCCCCGAATAAGCCGATACTCGTCATGTCCCTGTCGTTCCTCGCCTTCACCGCTTCATGGGCGAGGCAGTCGGCGCGTGCAAGAAGGTCAATCGGGTGTGGGACGCGCCGCGGCTCGCTGCCAGGGCCATTTGCCTTCGATCTCGACCTCCAGCGAGAAGCTGAGGAAGGTACGGATGAGGACGATGCCCGCAAGGACGGCGAGGCTGTCGAGCGTCGGCTCGATGGCGACCGTAGCGATGATGTCGGCCGCAACGAGGAATTCGAGCCCGAGCAGGATCGACCGGCCGAGACTCGAGCGGAAATCCGACACCGCCTCCTCCCGATCGGAACCGCCGAGCCGACGGAGGAACCAGAGAAGCGACAGGAAGGCGCCGATAACGATGATGCCGATCCCGGTCACCTCCACGATACGGGTGACCCAGTGAATGCCTTGTTCCAGCGCTTCTTCCATTTGCACTCTCCTGGTGGAACAACGGGAGCAAAGGGCCTTTGTTGCTGATCCATGCAGGACGTCCGAAACATCGTCATTCTCACCGGCGCCGGAGTCTCGGCCGAAAGCGGCCTTGCGACCTTCCGCGGGCCCGATGGCCTCTGGGAGGGGCACCGCGTGGAGGATGTGGCGACTCCCGAGGCTTTCCGCCGCGATCCGGCGCTGGTGCAGAAATTCTACGACGAGCGCCGCGCCAAGCTGAAGCAGGTAGAGCCGAACGCGGCGCACCGGGCGCTGGCGCGGCTCGATGCGCAGTGGCCTGGCGAGCTCTTGATCGTCACCCAGAATGTCGACGACCTACACGAAAGGGCGGGGGCTGGCCGCGTGCTACACATGCACGGGGAGCTTAAATCCGCCTGGTGCCTCGCCTGCGGCAGCCGTCTGCGATGGGACGAGCCGCTTTCAGGCGATCCTCCCTGCCCCGGTTGCGGCGAGCCGCGGCTTCGGCCCGACATCGTCTGGTTCGGCGAGATGCCTTATGAGATGGACCGCATCGATCGCGCGCTTCTGGACGCGGACCTGTTCGTCTCCATCGGAACTTCCGGCAACGTCTATCCCGCCGCCGGTTTCGTCCAGACCGCGCGCTATTGCGGCGCCCGCACTCTGGAGATGAACCTCGAACCATCGCTCGGCAGCCTCTACTTCCACGAAAGCCGCACCGGCCCCGCGGGCGAACTGGTGCCGGCGTGGGTGGAGGAGATATTAGCCGCCTCTGCTCACTCCACCCAGTCGAGTCCGATCTCGCGGTAGAGGCCGCGATCCTCCTCCCAGTCGGGTTTTACCTTGACGTGGAGGAAGAGGTGCACCTTTCGCCCGAGCAGCTCCGATAATTGCTCGCGGGCGGCGGCGCCGATTTCCCGGATGCGGGCGCCGCCCTTGCCGAGGATGATCGCCCGCTGAGTGGGGCGGGCGACCAGGATCTGCTGGTGGATCGCGACCGAACCGTCCTTGCGCTCCTCATATTTCTCCGTCTCCACCGCGCTCGCATAGGGAAGCTCGGCATGAAGCTGGAGGTAGAGCTGCTCGCGGGTGACTTCCGCCGCCAGCATCCGGTCGGTCGCATCCGACACCTGCTCCTCGGGAAAGTGCCACGGCCCTTCGGGCACTCGTGCGGCGAGCGCTTGCTTGAGGTCCGCAACGCCGTCGCCGGTCGCCGCTGAGACCATGAATATCTCCTCGAATGGCACCCGTTCATTGAGCTGCGCCGTCAGCATGAGAAGCTGCTGCTTGGGCGTGATGTCTACTTTGTTGAGCACCAGTATCTTAGGCTCGCGTCGGGCCTTCAGCGTATCGAGCATCACTTCGATCCGGTCCGAAAAGCCGCGCTCCGCATCCACCACCAGCGCGATGAGGTCCGCGTCCTGCGCGCCGCCCCAGGCCGCGGCGACCATCGCCCGGTCGAGCCGCCGGCGCGGCTCGAAGATGCCCGGCGTGTCGAGCAGAAGGATCTGCGCCTCACCTTTGATTGCGATGCCCATCAACCGCGTGCGCGTCGTCTGCGCCTTGGGGCTGACGATCGCGACCTTCTGCCCCACCAGCGCATTGACCAGCGTCGACTTGCCCGCGTTTGGCGCACCGACGACGGCGACGAGCCCGCAGCGCTCGGTCATTCCCCCAACCTCCGTTCGGCCTGAGCCTGTCGAAGGCCTGTCCTGCTCTTCGACAGGCTCAGGCAGAACGGGTAGGGGAGGGCTTTCACTTCAACTTCTCCAGCAGCGCCTTGGCGGCGGCGGTTTCCGCTTCCTGCTTGGAAAGCCCCTCCGCACTCGCGGTTCCGGCGCCCCTGATCTCGACCTCGACAGCGAAGCGCGGCGCATGATGCGGGCCCGAGCGACCGGTGAGGCGGTATTCGGGCGGTCGCCGGTCGTGCGCCGCCGCCCATTCCTGGAGCTCGGACTTGGGATGCTTGGGCGCGCGGTCCCGCGTGCTGACCCGGTCGCCCCAGGCCCGGCGGATGAAGGCCGTCGCCGCCTCCAGCCCAGCTTCGAGATAGAGCGCGCCGATCAGCGCCTCAACGATGTCGCCGAGCACATTGTCGCTGTCCGCCGCGCCGTCGTCGCGCGCCTGCTTGCCGAGGATGACTTGCCCGCCGACCCCAAGCTCCCGCGCAATCTCGGCGCAGGTCTCGCCCGAGACGAGCGCGTTGAAGCGCCGCGAGAGCACCCCTTCGGGCTCATCGGGAAAGAGTTCGTAGAGCCAGGTCGCGATCGTCAGCCCGAGCACCCGGTCGCCAAGGAATTCGAGCCGCTCATAATGATCGTCCCCGCGGCTGGAATGGGTCAGCGCGCGCTCGAACAGAGCCGGGTCCCGCAGCCTGTGGCCCAGTGTCCGCTCCACCCATCCGACAGGCCGGTTCATCAGTAGGCCTTGCCGATACGGTCCCAGCGGGCGGCGGAGAACCAGGTCCAGGGTTTGAGATAGTCGGCCGAGCCGTCGGTCGAGAAGAAGGTGAGGAGCGCCCGGCCGATCAGATTTTCGGCGGGGAGCAGGCCCACGCCGCCGACCGCCACGGGGAAGCGGCTGTCGAAGCTGTCGTCGCGATTGTCGCCCATCACGAAATAATGGCCCTCGGGCACGACCACGGGCTCGGTGTTGTCGCCGCTGCCCATGGTCTGGTCGAGCACATAATAAGAGCGCCCGCCCGGCAGCGTCTCGCGGTAGCGCGGGAAGGCGCAGAAGCGGCGGCCCTGTTCATCCTCCACGACCTTCTTGGCAGAGGGATCGATGGTGCGGCAGGGCGTGTTTGGGGAGAGCGGCATCAGATAATCGGCAATCCGCACCTTGGGCAGCGGCTCGCCGTTGATCGAAAGCACGCCGTCGATCATCTGGATGGTGTCGCCGGGAAGGCCGATCACCCGCTTCACGAAATCCTCGTTCCCGGGTCCGGGATAGCGGAACACGACGACGTCGCCCCGCTCGGGCGCGGCTTCGAAAAAGCGGCCTTCGAAGCCGCCGATGGCGAAGGGCAGGCTGTAGCGGGAATAGCCATAGGGCCATTTGGCGACGAACAGATAGTCGCCGATCATCATCCGCGGCAGCATCGATCCCGAAGGGATGCTGAAGGGCGCGGCGATGAAGCTCCTCAGCAGCACCGCCGCTATGAACAGGAAAAGCAGGAAGCGCGTCGTCTCCCTGAGGCCGCCGCTTTCCTTCTTTTCGCTCTTTTCGGGAACCGCGGGCGCGGCCTGGCTGCTTTCGATTTCCATTGCGCCGGTCTTCGCCTGCGGCGTTCATCGGGTCAAGCGCGCCGGGCTAGGCTTTCGCCGCACCCGCCCCTAGATAGGCCGCGCGAGCAGAGGGAGATACAAGTGAGCGATGTATGGGCCGATGTGGAGAATGCCGAGACCCAGACGCTCAGCATGCTCTTCCAGGCGGAGCCCGACCGGCTCTCCCGGCTCACCATCGACGAAGCGGGCATCCGCTTCGACTTTTCGAAAACTCATCTCAGCACCGGGCTCTTGGCGGCCTTCCGGCATCTCGCCGAGCGGCAGGACCTTGCCGGCGCGCGCGATGCGCTGTTCGCGGGGCAGGCGGTCAACGTTACCGAAGGCCGCGCCGCCGAGCATACCGCCGAGCGGGGGCAGGGCGCCCCGCAAAGCGTGCAGCGGGCGCAGGGCCTCCACGCGCGCATGCGGGCGCTGATCGACGCGATCGAAGCCGGCGCCTTCGGTGAGATACGCCACATCCTCCACATCGGCATTGGCGGCTCGGCACTGGGCCCGGACTTCCTGATCGACGCGCTCGGCCGCGACACGGGCCGCTACGACGTGGCTGTCGTATCGAACGTGGACGGCGCCGCGCTGGAGGAAGCGATCAGCGGTTTCGATCCCGCCGCGACCCTGCTCGTTATCGCCTCCAAGACCTTCACCACGACCGAGACGATGCTTAATGCCCAGTCGGCCCTGCTCTGGCTGCAGCAGGGCGGCGTTACCGACCCCTATGGCCGAATCGTCGCGCTCACCGCCAGCCCGGAAAAGGCCGTCGAGTTCGGCGTCGACGAGACCCGCATCCTGCCCTTCTCAGAAAGCGTGGGAGGGCGTTATTCGCTCTGGTCGTCGATCGGCTTCCCCATTGCGCTGGCGCTCGGCTGGGACGCTTTCGAGACCTTGCTCGAAGGCGCGGCCGCGATGGACCGTCACTTCCGTCTCCAGCCGCTGGAGCAGAACGCGCCTGTCCTCGCCGCCTTCGTCGACCGCTATTATGTCAACGCCCGCGGCGCCCAGACCCGGGCCGTCTTCGCCTATGACGAACGCCTCCGCCTGCTCCCGGCCTACCTTCAGCAGCTCGAAATGGAGTCGAACGGCAAGAGCGTGACTCTCGATGGGCAGCCGGTGGGCCGCGCCACCTCGCAGATCACCTGGGGGGGCGTCGGCACGGACGCGCAGCATGCGGTGTTCCAGCTGCTGCACCAGGGCACGCATCTCGTGCCGGTCGAGTTCGTTGCCGCGGTCGAACCCGAGCACGGCCTCGATTTCGCTCATCACCGCCAGCTTCTCGTCAACTGCTTCGCCCAAGGGGCGGCTCTGATGGCCGGCAAGCAGGCTGACGACCCAGCGCGCAGCTATCCGGGCGACCGACCCTCCACCACCATCCTGCTCGACCGCGTCGATCCGGCGACATTGGGCGCTCTCATAGCTTTTTACGAGCACCGCACCTTCGTCAACGCGGTGCTGCTAGGGATCAATCCGTTCGACCAGTTCGGAGTGGAGCTCGGCAAGGAGATCGCCAAGTCGATCGAGGCGGGCGGCCTCGAATTCGACCCTTCGACCGCGGCCCTGATCCAGCGTGCCTTCGGGGAAAGCAGTTGATCTGTCATTGCGAGAAGCGCAGCGACCAAGCAATCAAGCGCTGCTCTGGATTGCTTCGCTCCGCTCGCAATGACGAAGGGAGAGGCGATGGCTGAATACGATTATGACCTGTTCGTCATCGGCGCCGGCTCCGGCGGCGTCCGCGCCGCGCGCGTCTCGGCCGCCCATGGCGCGAAGGTCGCCATTGCCGAGGAATATCGCGTCGGCGGCACTTGCGTCATTCGCGGCTGCGTGCCCAAGAAGCTCCTTGTCTACGGTGCTCATTTCGCCGAGGACCTGGCCGACGCCCGCCGCTTCGGCTGGGACGTGCCCGACTGCCGGTTCGACTGGCCGACTTTGCGCGACAATGTCCTTTCCGAAGTCGACCGGCTCGAAGGGATCTATGGCAAGATACTGGAACGCAACGAAGTAGAGATCTTCCACGAGCGGGCGACCGTCACCGGTCCCAACCAGGTCCGCCTCGCCGACGGTACCGAAGTGACCGCCGCCACCATCCTGATCTCGACCGGCGCGCGGCCGGTGATCCCCGACATCCCCGGCAAGGAGCACGGCATCACCTCGAACGAGGTCTTTCACCTCGAAACGCTGCCCAAGCGTGTCGCCATCGCCGGCGGCGGCTACATCGCCAACGAGTTCGCCGGCATCTTCCACCAATTCGACTGCGACGTGACCCTCATCAACCGCAGCGACATCATCCTGCGCCATTACGATGCCCAGGTGCGCGACCGGTTGCTCCAGATATCACTGATCAAGGGCATCAACTTCATCTTCAACGCGCCGTTCGAGCGAATCGAGAAACAAGAAGGCGGACCGCTTCTTCTCCACATGAAGGGGCACGAACCGCTGGAGACAGATTTGCTGATCTTCGCGGTCGGACGTGCGCCCAACACGGAAGGGCTGGGGCTTGAAAGCGCGGGCGTGGAACTCGGCAAGAACGGGGCGATCCTAGTCGACGAGGACAACCAGTCGAGCTGCCCCTCCATCTACGGGATCGGCGACGTCACCGATCGGGTGCAGCTCACTCCTGTCGCCATTCGCGAGGGTCAGGCCTTCGCCGACACGTTGTTCGGCGGAAAGCCGACGCGGGTCGATTACAGCTCGATCCCCTCCGCCGTGTTCAGCCATCCGCCGATCGCTGGCGTCGGGATGACCGAGGGCGAGGCGCGCGACAAACTCGGTTCGGTCCGCACCTATGTCTCGGATTTCCGCCCGATGAAGAATGTGCTCGCCGGCCGCAACGAGCGCTCGCTCTACAAATTGGTGGTGGACGAGGCGACCGAGGAAGTGGTCGGAATCCACATGATCGGGCCCGATGCGCCCGAGATACTCCAAGCGGCGGCCATCGCGGTGAAGGCGCGGCTCAAGAAATCGCAATTTGACGAAGTCATAGCGCTTCATCCAACAATGGCGGAAGAACTGGTTTTGATGCGGTAGGCGAGGGCGAATGGCTACGGAAGGATACATGTCCGGCTTCGGAAGCCATTTCGCGACCGAGGCGGTGGAGGGGGCGCTGCCGCAAGGCCGCAACAGTCCGCAAAAGCCCGCCTTCGGCCTTTATGCCGAGCAGCTTTCGGGCACTTCCTTCACCGCGCCCCGCGCCGAGAACCGCCGTTCGTGGCTCTACCGGATGCGGCCCAGCGCGGAGCATCCGCCCTACCGGCCTTATGAGGGCGCCAAGCTGTTCGCCCCCGGCAGCGTCGCGGCCGAGCTCCCGCCCAACCGCCTCCGCTGGGACCCGCTCGCGATGCCGGAGGAGCCGACCGACCTCGTCGACGGCATGGTGACGATGGTCGCCAACGGCGATGCCGAGGCGCTGGAAGGGGTCGCCGTGCATGTCTACCGCGCCAACAAGCCCATGGAGACGCGCGCCTTCTTTGACGCGGACGGCGAATTGCTCTTCATCCCCCAGCAGGGCGGGCTCACCCTGCTTACCGAAATGGGCCGGATCGACGTCGCCCCCGGCGAGATTGCGCTGGTGCCGCGCGGCGTCCGCTTCCGCGCCCTGCTCCCGGACGGCGAGGCGCGAGGCTATGTCGCGGAAAATTACGGCGCGCTGTTCCGCTTGCCCGAACTCGGCCCGATCGGCTCCAACGGCCTCGCCAACCCGCGCGACTTCCTGACTCCGGTCGCAGGCTTCTAGGACTGGGACGACGGCTTCGAACTCGTCCAGAAATATCTGGGGAAGATGTGGACCACAACGCTCGATCACAGCCCGCTCGACGTGGTCGCCTGGCACGGCAACCTCGCGCCCTGGAAATACGATCTTGCCCGTTTCAACACGATCGGCACGGTGAGCTTCGATCATCCCGACCCATCGATCTTCACCGTCCTCACCTCCCCCAGCGACGTGTCCGGCCGCGCCAATGCCGATTTCGTGATCTTCCCGCCGCGCTGGATGGTGGCCGAGGACACGTTCCGCCCGCCCTGGTTCCACCGCAACGTCATGAGCGAGTGCATGGGCCTTATCCACGGCGCCTACGACGCCAAGGCCGAAGGCTTCGCGCCGGGCGCGATGAGCGTCCACAATCTGATGGCAGGCCACGGCCCGGACGTGGCCAGCTGGAAAGCGGCGAGCGAAGCGCAGCTCAAGCCCCACAAGATAGAGGGTACGATGGCTTTCATGGTCGAAAGCTGCTGGCCCTACCGGCCAAGCGACTATGCGCTGCGCAGCGCTGAGCTTCAGAAGGATTATGACGCGGCCTGGGAAGACTTCCCGAAGGCGCGGCTGCCCTGATCGCTACAGGCG
>DATMJS010000091.1:0-16606 GCA_035553755.1 Allosphingosinicella sp. | reverse complement strand
GGCGGCGATGCTGCATCAGACCGTGGAGGACTGGCGGAGCTGGGTGCGCGGTCTCGCCATCCCGCTCGAATGGCAGAAGGTGGTGATCCGCGCGGCGATCACCTTGAAGCTCTGCCAGCATGAGGAAACCGGTGCGATCGTCGCCGCTCTCACCACTTCGATCCCGGAGGCACCGAATTCGGGCCGCAACTGGGACTATCGCTACTGCTGGATCCGCGATGCTTATTATACCGTGCAGGCCTTGAACCGCCTCGGCGCGCTCGACGTGCTTGAGAATTATCTGAGCTATCTTCGCAATATTGTCGACGAATCGAAGGGCGGGCACATTCAGCCGCTTTACGCTGTGTCGGGCGAGGCGAAGCTCGATGAGTGGGAGGCCGAAGGCCTTGCAGGTTATCGCGGGATGGGGCCGGTACGGGTCGGCAACGCCGCCTATACACAGGTCCAGCATGACGCCTATGGGCAGATCATCCTTTCCAACGCCCAGGCTTTTTTCGACGAGCGGCTGTTCAGGATCGCGACGGAGGAGGACTTCGCCAGCCTTGAAAAGGTGGGCGAGCGGGCATGGGCGATGCACGACCAGCCGGATGCTGGTCTTTGGGAATTCCGCACCCGCCAGTCCGTCCACACCTACAGCTCGGTGATGAGTTGGGCGGCCTGCGACAGGCTCGGCAACGCCGCCGAGGCGCTCGGGCTCAAGGAACGGGCTTCGCTATGGCGCGAACGCGCCGTCTCGATTCGCAAGACTATCGAGGAGCGCGCCTGGTTCGAGGGGGAGAAGCGCTTTTCCGCCAGCTTCGGAACGGACGAGCTTGACGCCAGCCTCCTCCAGCTCATCGACATGCGTTTCCTCGAGCCCGACGATCCGCGCTTCGTCGCCACCTTTAACGCCGTGGAGAAAGGCCTCCGGCGCGGCGAGCATATGCTCCGCTACGCGGCCGAAGACGATTTCGGGCTGCCCGAAACCGCCTTCAACTTCTGCACCTTCTGGCTGATCGAGGCGCTGCACATCGTCGGGCGCGAGGAGGAAGCGCGCGACCTCTACGAGAGCATGCTTCAGCGCCTTACGCCCGCCGGCCTCCTTTCCGAGGATACCGACTTCGAAACGGGCGAATTGTGGGGCAACTATCCGCAGACCTATTCGCTGGTAGGCCTGATCAACTGTGCGGGCCTTCTTTCCCGGCCCTGGAGCAGCATAAGGTGAGCCGCCTCATCGTCATTTCCAACCGCGTGTCCGCGCCGACGTCGGAAGGCGGGAAGGGCGCGCAAGGCGGGCTCGCGGTAGCGCTGTCGGCGGCGCTGCGAGAATATAGCGGCCTCTGGTTCGGCTGGTCGGGCGAGAAGATCGATGAATTCACCGGCCATATCGACTTCCAGCGCAGCCACGGGGTCACCACCGCGACGATCGACCTCGAGGAGCAGGACGTCGATGAATATTATAACGGCTACGCCAACCGTACCTTGTGGCCGCTTTTCCACTACCGCATCGACCTGGCCGAATATGACCGCAGCTTCGGAAGCGGCTATGAACGGGTCAACGAGCGCTTCGCCGACACCGTCGCGCCGCTGATCGAGCCCGAAGACCTTGTCTGGGTCCATGATTATCACCTCATCCCGCTGGGCTCGCAGCTCCGGGAGCGCGGTCTCAAGAACCGGATCGGCTTCTTCCTCCACATACCCTGGCCGCCTTCGAGGCTGATGGTGTCGCTGCCTTTCCACGAGGGGCTGGTGCTGTCGATGCTCGCCTATGACGTGATCGGCTTCCAGACGGAGGAATGGCTCGAAAGCTTCCGCCATTATGTCGAGCGCGAGCTCGGCGGGCGTTGCGAGCCGGACGGCACCATCCGCATCGGCAATCGGTCCGTGCGTGCCGCCGCCTATCCGATAGGCATCGATTACAAGGAATTCATGGAGGCGGCGAACAGCGACCGGGCGCGTGCGGCCTGTGAGCGGCTGCGCGAGAGCGCGGCCGGGCGCCACACCCTCATTGGCGTCGACCGGCTGGACTATTCGAAAGGTCTCGAAGAGCGTTTCTTCGGCTATCGCCGCTTCCTTGAGGAGCATGAGGAATGCCAGGGCAAGCTGTTCCTGCTCCAGATCGCGCCACCGTCGCGCGGCGAGGTCGCAACCTATGAGATCATCCGCGAGCGGCTGGACGAGCTTTCGGGCCGCATCAACGGCGAATTCGCCGAGGTCGACTGGGTGCCGATCCGCTACGTCAACCAAGGCTATCCGCGCGAGGACCTGGCCGGCTTCTACCGCGCCTCCGAGATCGCGCTGATCACGCCGCTCCGGGACGGCATGAACCTCGTCGCCAAGGAATATGTGGCGGCGCAGGATCCGGAAAATCCGGGCGTCCTGATCCTCTCCCGCTTCGCGGGCGCGGCGCTGCAGCTGAAGGACGCTTTGCTGGTCAATCCGTACAGCAAGGAGGAGATCAGCGACGCCATCCACAAGGCGATCCAGATGCCCCGTGAGGAGCGTATCCGCCGCTGGAAGGGAATGATCGAGAGCGTGAGGAACGAGGATGTGGTCGCCTGGAGGCACGCATTCGTGAGCGCGCTGGAGGCGGCGGGCGCGGGGGAATAGTGCGTCAGTCCGAGAGAGCCTAAATCCCGTCAATGCATTGATATGTTGTGATGTTTAAGACGCTGCAAAAGTCTTTTTCGCAACTAAGGGGAGAATGCAATTACCGCGGCGGAACGATTCCGCCCGAGCAACCGTTTGTGGAGCGCCGATTATCTCGGACGCCTAGCGGTTCACCCAGCTGGTGGGCGGCGGCTGATTGAAAAGCAGCCATTCGGGAGCAACCAGGGAGAAGCATGATGAAGAAATCGATTATGGCCGTTTTGTTGGCGGGTTCCATTACGTTGGGCGGCTGCGCCACAACCCCGCGGGACGACACCCTTGCCAGAGTCGGCACGGGCGCCGCCATTGGCGCTGCTACGGGCGCCGGCGTAGGCGCGGTAGTGGGCGGCCTGACCCCCATTCAGGGCGCGGCCATCGGTGCAGCTGTTGGCGGTCTTGCCGGCGCCGTGTGGGCCGACAGGGACAATGACGGCTATGCCGACGGCTATGTCCGCGAAGGCCAATATTATCCGGGTACGCCGGCCGGCTATAACGCCACTGCCGCGCGGTCCTGCCCAACGGTCCTTGGCGGCGCAGCCACGGGCGCGGCTGTCGGCGCGGCCGGCGGTGCCGGTGTCGGCGCGGTGGTCGGCGGCGTGAGCCCCCTGACCGGCGCGATCGTCGGCGGTCTCGTCGGCGGTCTCGCGGGCGCCGTGTGGGCGGACCGCAACAATGACGGCTGCGTGGACGGTTACGTCCGCGAAGGCCGTTATTATGAAGGCGCGCCTGCGCAGAACACCTATCAGGCGCCTGCCACCACCTATCGCGGCGAACGGGGCTAAGCGGCCCCCGACGCTCGATTTGAGCTAGGGATGCGTCGGCCGGTCATTCCGGCCGGCGCACCTGTGCATAGCCGCTTTCGGCTAATCCATCAGTTCCACCGCGATAGCCGTCGCTTCGCCGCCGCCGATGCAGAGGCTGGCAACGCCGCGCTTCTGGCCGTGCGTTTCCAGCGCCGAGAGCAAGGTCGCCATGATGCGGGCGCCGCTGGCGCCGATCGGGTGGCCAAGAGCGGTGGCCCCACCGTGGACATTCATCACTTCGCGGGGAATGCCGAGGTCGCGCATGGCGATCATCGCGACGCAGGCGAAGGCTTCGTTCACTTCAAAAAGATCGACGTCGCCGACGCTCCATCCGGCCCGCTCAAGCACCTTGTTGAGGGCCGGCACGGGCGCGCTGGTGAACTTGGCCGGCTCCTGCGCGTGCGCGGCATGGGCGAGGAGCCGCGCGACCGGGCGGATCCCCAATCTGTCGGCCACGCTTCGGCGCGTCAGAACCAGAGCCGCGGCGCCGTCGCTGATCGACGAGGCATTGGCGGCGGTGATGGTGCCGTCCTTGGCAAAGGCGGGCTTGAGGCCCGGTATCTTCTCGGGATTGGACCTGCCGGGCTGCTCGTCGGTCGTGACCGTCTCCTCGCCCTTGCGGCTCTTCACCGTGACGGGGGTCGTCTCCCGGTCGAAGGCGCCGCTCTTGATCGCTTCGGTGGCGCGGCGGAGGGATTCGATGGCATATTCGTCCTGCTGCACGCGGGTGAACTGATATTCACGCGCCGCGTCCTCGGCGAAGGTGCCCATGGCGCGGCCGCTGTCGTAGGCGTCCTCGAGTCCGTCCAGCATCATATGGTCGTAAGCCGTGTCGTGACCGATGCGGGCGCCCGAGCGGTGCTTCTTCATGAGGTAGGGGGAGTTCGACATCGACTCCATGCCGCCTGCGACGATCAGGTCGGCCGAGCCCGCCGCCAGCATGTCGTGCGCGAAGATCGCCGCCTGCATGCCCGACCCGCAAACCTTGTTGACGGTGGTGGCCTCGGCCGTGCGCGGGAGGCCCGCGCCAAGCGCCGTCTGGCGCGCCGGGGCCTGGCCGAGACCGGCGGGAAGCACGCAGCCCATGAAGACTTTCTCGACCAGATCCGGCGATACGCCTGCGCGCTCGACTGCCGCCTCGATCGCGGCGGCGCCGAGCTCGGTTGCCGTGGCCCCCATCAGCGCGCCCTGGAAACTGCCCATCGGGGTGCGGGCGTAGGAGAGGATGACGATGGGATCGAAATTCATGGGTGCCGTGCTCCTGTGGGTCGACGCGACGAGGGGGAATCTGTGGGCTGCATCTAGTGGCTAGGCCGCGCTTGTTCAAATCCTGCGGCCTCTGCTAGGGCCGGGGCAACAGGAGAGGATAAGCATGGAATTAGGGCTCGATTTCGCCCTGGGGGAGATGGCGGACGCCATTCGCGACACCACCAGCCGCTTTGCCGCCGAGCGGATCGCGCCGCTCGCCGCGCGGATCGACGAGGAGGACTGGTTCCCCAAGGAGCTGTGGCCCGAAATGGGAGCGCTCGGCCTCCACGGCATTACCGTGGAGGAGGAATATGGGGGGCTCGGGCTCGGTTATCTCGAACATGTCGTGGCGCAGGAGGAAGTGGCGCGCGCCTCGGCCTCGATCGGCCTCAGCTACGGCGCGCATTCGAACCTTTGCGTCAACCAGATCCGCCGCTGGGCGAACCCCGAGCAGAAGGCGAAATATCTGCCCAAGCTGATCTCCGGCGAGCATGTCGGCTCGCTCGCGATGTCGGAAGCGGGGGCGGGATCGGACGTGGTCTCGATGAAGCTCCGCGCCGAAAAGGTGCAGGGAGGCTACGTCCTCAACGGCACCAAATTCTGGATCACCAACGCGCCCTATGCCGACACTTTGGTGGTCTATGCCAAGACCGGCGAGGGAAGCCGCGGCATCACCACCTTCATCATAGAGAAGGACATGCCCGGCTTCTCGATCGGACAGAAGCTTGACAAGATGGGGATGCGCGGCTCGCCCACCGCCGAGCTCGTCTTCAACGACTGCGAAGTCCCCGAAGAAAATGTGATGGGGCCGGTGAACGGCGGCGTCGGCGTGCTCATGTCCGGTCTTGATTATGAGCGGACGGTGCTCGCCGGCATCCAGCTCGGCATCATGCAGGCCTGCCTCGACACGGTGCTGCCCTATGTGCGGGAGAGGAAGCAATTCGGGCAGCCGATCGGAAGCTTCCAGCTGATGCAGGCGAAGGTCGCCGACATGTATGTCGCGCTGAACTCAGCGCGGGCGTACGTCTATGCGGTCGCCAGGGCCTGCGACGCGGGCAAGACGACGCGCTTCGACGCGGCGGGAGCCATCCTCTACGCTTCGGAAAATGCGGTGCGGGTCGGCCTCGAGGCGATCCAGGCGCTCGGCGGGGCGGGCTATACCAGGGACTGGCCGGTGGAGCGCTACATGCGCGACGCCAAGCTCCTGGATATCGGCGCCGGCACCAACGAAATCCGCCGGATGCTGATCGGCCGCGAGCTGATCGGGGCATGACGGAGGCTCCAAGGGCATGACCTTCGCCGAAATCCTCGAATGGTATGCCACGATCAGCGGCGTCATCGCCGCGCTCATGATCGCGGGCGATTTCGGGCGGCGGGTGACCGGCTTCGGCTTCATCCTCTTCTGCACGATGAACATCGCCTGGATCCTGTGGGCGCAGACGCAGGAGGATGGCGGCGGGCTCACCTGGCAGAATGCCATCCTGTTCGGCGTCAACGCGCTGGGCATCTGGCAATATCTTTTGAGCCCCAAGAACCGGCGGAAGATGAAGGCCATCAACGAAGCGGTGCGGGAGTTCGAGACGGAAGAGGCGCGCGCGGAGGGCAAGGCGTGACGCAGATCAGCTCGAAAATCGACGAAGGTTCCGAGGCTTACCGCCGCTACGCCGCCCATAACCGGGCGCTGGCGGAAGAGCTGCGCGCCAGGGTAGCCGCGGCCGCTCTTGGTGGCCCCGAAAAGCATCGCGAGCGGCATGTGAGCCGCGGCAAGCTCCTCCCCCGCGACCGGGTGACTCGGCTGCTCGATCCCGGCTCGCCCTTTCTGGAGATCGGCCAGCTCGCCGCTAACGGCATGTACAAGGACGAGGCTCCGGGTGCGGGCGTGATCGCCGGCATCGGCCGCGTCTCGGGCCGTGAGGTTATGATCGTCGCCAACGATCCCACCGTGAAGGGCGGCGCCTACTTCCCGATGACGGTGAAGAAGCATCTGCGCGCGCAGGAGATCGCGATGCAGAACAGGCTGCCCTGCGTCTATCTGGTGGATTCGGGCGGCGCCAACCTGCCGCACCAGGCCGAGGTCTTCCCCGACCGCGACCATTTCGGCCGAATCTTCTACAATCAGGCGCAGATGAGCTCGCAAGGCATCTCCCAGATCGCCTGCGTGATGGGAAGCTGCACCGCGGGCGGAGCCTATGTCCCCGCCATGTCCGACGAGACGGTGATCGTCAGGAACCAGGGCACGATCTTCCTCGGCGGGCCGCCTTTGGTGAAGGCGGCGACGGGGGAGGAGATTTCGGCCGAGGATCTCGGCGGGGGGGACCTTCATGCGCGCAGGTCCGGCGTGGTCGATCACCTCGCCGAGAATGACGAGCATGCGCTGGCGATCGTCCGCGACATCGTTGCCAACCTCGGAATTCCGTTCGCTTCGAGCGAGGTCGAGAAGCATTCGCTCGGCTTTAGCGACCCTGTTCCCCCAAAATTCGACCCAGAGGAGCTTTACGGCATCATCCCGGACGACGTGCGCACGCCCTATGACGTGCGCGAGGTGATCGGGCGGATCGTCGATGGTTCGGAATTTCATGAATTCAAGGCGCTTTACGGCACGACCCTCGTCTGCGGTTTCGCGCGCATCTGGGGAATGCCGGTCGCGATCATCGCCAATAACGGCATCCTGTTCAGCGAGAGCGCCTTGAAGGGCGCCCACTTCATCGAGCTTGCCTGCCAGCGCCGGACGCCCCTGCTGTTCCTGCAGAACATCTCGGGCTTCATGGTCGGCGGCAAATATGAGGCGGGCGGCATCGCCAAGGACGGCGCCAAGCTGGTGACGGCGGTTGCGACCGCGCAGGTGCCGAAAGTCACGGTCCTCATCGGCGGCAGCTTCGGCGCCGGCAATTACGGCATGGCCGGCCGCGCCTACTCTCCGCGTTTCCTCTTCACCTGGCCCAATAGCCGGATCAGCGTCATGGGCGGCGAGCAGGCCGCCTCGGTGCTGGCGACCGTACACAAGGACGCCGACCAATGGACGCCCGAGGAAGCCGAAGCCTTCAAGGCGCCGATCCGGCAGCGCTATGAGGATGAGGGCAACCCCTATTACGCCACCGCTCGGATGTGGGACGACGGCATCGTCGACCCCGTGCAGACGCGCGACGTGCTGGGGCTAGCCTTCGCAGCATGCCTGAACGCGCCAATTCCGGAGCGCGCGCGGTTCGGCCTGTTCAGGATGTGATGGTGAGGCTGCATCTCAAGATCTTTTGTCCCGAGCAGCCCCTCCACCAGGCTTCGCATGGTCCCGATGCCCGTTCCGGGGAGGGTTTATTGTGATCTCCTCCCTCCTCATCGCGAACCGCGGCGAGATTGCCTGCCGGATCGTCCGTACCGCGCGGCGGCTCGGTATTCGCACCGTCGCCGTCTATTCCGACGCCGACCGGAAGGCGCTGCATGTGCGGGAGGCGGACGAGGCGGTGCATATCGGGCCTTCGCCGGCGCGGGAGAGCTATCTGGTCGGCGAGAAGATCATTGCGGCCGCCAAGGCGAGGGGAGCCGAGGCGATCCATCCCGGCTACGGCTTTCTTTCGGAGAATGCCGATTTCGCTCAGGCTGTGATCGATGCGGGGCTGATCTGGGTCGGGCCCCGGTCGGACTCGATCCGCGCCATGGGCCTCAAGGACGCGGCCAAGAAGCTGATGCAGGAGGCCGGCGTGCCGGTGACGCCCGGCTATCTCGGGGAGGACCAGGTCCCCGAGCGCCTGCAAAAGGAAGCTGACGCGATCGGCTATCCGGTGCTGATCAAGGCGGTCGCCGGCGGCGGCGGCAAGGGGATGCGGCGCGTCAATGCCTCGGCCGAGTTCCAGGAGATGCTGGCAAGCTGCAAGCGCGAGGCGGCATCCTCGTTCGGCGACGACCGGGTGCTGCTCGAAAAATACATAGAACGGCCGCGGCATATCGAGGTGCAGGTCTTCGGCGATACGCACGGCAATATCGTCCATTTGTTCGAGCGCGACTGCTCGCTGCAGCGGCGGCACCAGAAGGTGATCGAGGAAGCGCCCGCGCCAGGCATGGACGAGGCGACCCGCGCCGCCGTCTGCGAAGCCGCGGTCAAGGCGGCGAGCGCGGTCGACTATGTCGGCGCGGGCACGATCGAGTTCATCGCCGACGCGTCCGAGGGCCTCCGCGCCGACCGCATCTGGTTCATGGAGATGAACACGCGCCTCCAGGTAGAGCATCCGGTGACCGAGGAGATTACGGGCCAGGATCTGGTCGAATGGCAGCTCCGCGTGGCGAGCGGCGAGCCTTTGCCGAAGAAGCAGGAGGAGTTGAGCATCAACGGCTGGGCGATGGAGGCTCGGCTTTATGCGGAGGACCCCACTCACGAATTCCTGCCCTCCACCGGTCGTCTCGACCATTTCGAGCTCGGCCGCTCGGTCCGAATCGACACCGGCGTTGATGAGGGTGACCGCATCAGCCCCTTCTACGACCCCATGATCGCGAAGCTGATCGCGAGCGGAAGCACGCGCGATGAAGCGATCGAAAGCCTGGTGGGGGCGCTGGAGCAGGTCGAGGTCTGGCCGGTCAAGACCAACGCCGCCTTCCTCGCCCGTGCCGCCGCCGATCCGGACTTCCGTTCCGGCGAAGTGGACACCGCCTTCATTCCATCCAAGCTGGACACTTTGGTCGCCGATGCCGCGCCTTCCGATGCGGTGTGGAACCTTGCTGCCAACGCCGTGCTGGCCTCTGATTTTGGTGCTTCTTCTGCACCCGGCCCGTGGAATGCGCTTCAGGGCTTCCGCGCCAACGCTCCGGCAGACTATCGCGTCGCTCTTCAGCACGGCGGCGAAACCCGCACGGTTGAGGTGGGAGGCGACGAAGAGATTGAGGGCGTCGCGACGGCGAGCGGCAACAACATGCTGGTGTTCGCTGACGGGCAGGCCTTTGCCTTCGCCATGCCGGGTACAGGCGGCGGCGCTGCCGGCGGCGCTGCCTCCGACGGTGCCCTGATCTCGCCAATGCCGGGCCGAGTGATCGCGGTCGAGGTGCGGCAGGGAGACAAGGTGACGAAGGGCCAGAAGCTCGTCATCCTCGAGGCGATGAAGATGGAGCATAGTCTCGCCGCGCCCTTCGATGGAATTGTTGCGGAGCTGAACGCGGCCGAAGGGGGGCAGGTGAGCGAGGGGACTTTGCTGGCACGGATCGAGAAGGGAGAGCCCAAATGAGAGCGGCTTTACGGCAAAGCGCCTTCTCCCTTGAGGGGAGAAGGATACGAAGACTTGGCGCTTTAGCGCCTAGCCGGAGTTGGATGAGGGTGAACGCGCCAGCGGCTCGCACGACGCCCCGTGCCGCTCACCCTCACCCAGCTTCGTCTAAATTCGCTGCGCTCATTAAGACTGCGCAACCCTCTCCCCTCAAGGGAGAGGGAAAGTGAGCGGACGCTATTACGAGGAATGGAGCGTCGGCGATCGCCTGGTGCACCAGCCGCACCGGACCGTCACTGATGCGGACAATCTTCTCATCTCGACCCTGACGCACAACCCGCAGCCGCTTCATCTCGATGCGGAATATGCGGGCGCGACCGAGTTTGGGCGGATCGTCGTCAACGGCACCTTCACCTTCGCGCTGCTGGTCGGGCTGTCGGTCGGCGACACGACATTGGGTACACTGGTCGCCAACCTCGGCTACGACAAAGTACGAATGCCGAAGCCGGTTTTCGTCGGCGATACGCTGCGCGCCGAGACCGAGGTGATCGCGCTAAAGGACAGTGCTTCGCGGCCCGACGCCGGGATCGTCACCTTCGTCCACCGGATGCTCAACCAGCGCGGCGAAACCGTCTGCACGATGGAGCGAACGGCGCTGATGCAGCGGAGGCCGCAATGAGGATGCGCTCGCTCTTGTTCGTGCCTGGGGATCGGCCGGACCGGATGGTGAAGGCGCTCCGGTCGGGGGCGGACGGGCTGATCCTCGACCTCGAGGATGCGGTCGCGCCGGCGGCCAAGCCCAATGCCCGCAAGGCGGTGGGGGAGTTCCTTGCCGCTCACCCCAATGACAGCCTGTGGGTGCGGGTCAATCCGCTCGACAGCCCCGAATGCGACAAGGATCTCGCCGCCATCCTCGGCAGCCATCCGGACGGCATCGTGCTTCCCAAGGCGGAAGGCGGCGTTTCGGTAACGGAGCTCGCGCGGCGCCTCACCGAGCGCGGCAACGCCACGTCCAAAATCCTCGCCATCGCCACCGAAACGCCTGCCGCCATCTTCCAGCTCGGCAGCTATGGCGGAGTGAAGCGGCTCGTCGGCCTCACTTGGGGCGCCGAGGATTTGCCGGCGGCGATCGGCGCCTCCACCTCCCGCGAAGAGGATGGAAGCTACACGCCTCCTTACGAGCTCGCCCGCTCGCTCTGCCTGTTCGGAGCGGCGGCGGCGGGAGTGGCTCCGATCGAAACCGTCTATCCCGATTTCAGGGACTCGAAAGGACTTGCGGCCTATGCCGCCCGAGCGCGGCGCGACGGCTTTACCGGCGTGATGGCGATCCATCCGGATCAGGTGCCGGTGATCAACGAGGCCTTTACCCCAAGCGCGGCGGAGATCGAACATGCCCGCGCGGTGGTGGCGGCGTTCGAGGCTAATCCGGGCGCGGGGGCGCTGTCGCTCGGCGGCAGGATGATCGACCGGCCGCACCTTCTCCAGGCGCAGCGGACGCTCGCCGCCGTCCGCTAAGGCGTTCACCTCCGGTCTATATGCGTTTCATTACAGCATGGATCAGGGCGGCGCTTATCCCTAGGAGCGTCGCCCGCCTTTGCTTCAGGGCTGATCGCTCCTGAGGCCGTCCCCTTCCTTATAGCGGCTCTCGATGAAGCGCCCTTGCGTTTCGAACGCATTCATATCCGCCTTGGCGAGCTTCACCCCGATCTCGTTCAGCGCCTGGTGCGCGGCATCGAGGCTGGCGACCAGCCGCTCGTCCACGGTGAGGCCTTCGCCGTCGCGTTCATGGCGGTAGGCGGCGGGAACGCGCTCATAGCGCTCGATCAGCTCGGGAAGGTGCCTGCCCATCAGCCGCCGCGCATCCTGCGCGAGCGGATCCAGCGCGTCGACCTCGGCCAAGCGGGATTCGAGCAGCGGAAGCTGCTGCGAGATCGCATCGACGCGGCGCGTCGCGGGCGCGGGGAGGGCCGCACGGCGACGGTGGAGGAAGCCGTCGAGCGTCTGCACGACCTCGCGGTTCGGCATCTCGTCGCTGAACGGTTTTTCGGCCTTCTCGCCGCCCCAGACGGAGAAGAAGACGAGGATGAAGAGCGTGGCGATCGCCGCCATGAACAGGCCGGTCCAGCCGATCGGCGCAATGAGGAGTCCGTAAGCCATCACAGCGACGATCAGCGCGCCGATCGCCATGCCGATATTGGCGAGCCGCCGTCCCACCGACGCCGCGCTCCGCGACAGATGCCGCCGCCGCGCCGCGCTTGATGCGGGCGTGTGCCCGTCAAGCCGCGCCGAATATTCGTCGAAGCGCGCTATCGCCTGATCGACGGTGCGGGGCGGACGCGGCATCGCCTAGCCTTCGATCGCCGTCAGAGGATTGTCCGCCGCCGCGCCGGCCAGCCGGTTCTGCTCGACGCCTTCGGCCCGAGCGATGTAGCCGCGCGACTTCTCGACCTCGTTCGAAAGCACGTTCACCGTCTGCTTCATGCTGCCGAGCGCCTCCACCTTGAAGCGGTCGATCGTGTCCATCGTGTCGTAGATGTTCTGGAAGGCGCGCTGCAACGTTTCGAGCGGTATAGTGGAGGAAGCCGCCTGCTTATGGATTTCGCCGCTCTGATGCTTGAGCATTGAGCCGGTGCCTTCGATCATGTTGGCGGTGGTGGTGTTGAGCGCGGTGATCTGCTCGAGGACCAGCTTCTGGTTGGTGAGCGCCTGCGCGACCGTCACCGCCGTGCGAAGCGCGGAGACGGTGGTTGTGGAAGCCCGGTCGACGCCCTTCACCAGCTCGACATTGTTCTTCTTGACGAGGTCCAATGCGAGATAGCCCTGCACCGTCACCGCCATCTGCGTCAGGAGGTCGGTGGTGCGCTGGCGGGTGTAGAAGAGCGCCGTCTCGCGGATCGCCTTGGCCTTGGCGGGTTCGGTGGCGTCGAGCTCGTTCGCCTTTTCCTCGAGCCGCTGGTCCATCACCTTCGAGATGTGGATCATCTGCTCCAAGCGCCCCATCGTCTTCCACATCTGGGCGCGCTCGGTGTCGATCGCGGCATTGTCCTGGAGAAGCTCGTCCTTTCCGGACGCCAGCGCGGCGAGGATCTTCGCGATATGCGTCTGCGCCGACTGATATTTCATGAAATAGCCGCGCAAGCGATTGCCGAACGGGATAAAGCCGAACAGGCGGCGGGGCCGGTTGAGGTTGCCGCGCGCCGGATCGAGCTCCTCCACCGTGCGGCGGAGCTCGGTGAGGTTGGCGCCGATGCCGGTGTCGGCGTCGATCGCCTTGACGGGGCGGTCGAGGAAGCGGTTCGAGTGCCCGGCCGCCTCGGCGATCTCGCGGCGGCCCATCGAGGTGAGCTGATCGACCTTCTTGCCGAATTCGGGCGAGTTGGAATCGAGCGCGACCAGCTCGTTCACGAAGCTGTCGACCTTCTCCTCAAGCTGGGACTTCTGCTCCTCCCGGATCGGCACGAGGCCGGCCGCCTCCTCGGCGCGGACGGGGTTGAGCACCTCGGGCGCTTCGAGCTTCAGCTTGGTTTCGGTGGCCATTCCTACCCTCTTTTTCTCTTGTTCCTCGAAATTGGCCCCATAGCGGGCGCAGCGCAAGAGCCAAACTGTTATATATTAATAATACACTGCCGACTTCTATTTCAAGAACCAGAAACAAAGACCCGGTCAAAACGTAAGGCGTGAAAGCCCGAGCCAGGAGGAAGGATGCGCCGCCGCTTATTGTTGTCGCTGGTAGTTCTGACCTCGCTCCTCGTCGCGTCCTGCGGGCGCGATTACGACGATCCGGAAGTGACGGCCGGCGCCCGCGCCGAAGGGGCCGAGGCGCACCCTCAGATACTGGCGGAGTTCGGCGGTGCCTATGAAGGGCCCGAAGCGCGCTATGTCGCGGCGCTCGGACAGAAGATCGCCGCCGCAGCGGGCCTGGCCGACAGCTGCACCTTCACCCTCGTCAACACCGACGTGGTGAACGCCTTCGCGGTGCCGGGCTGCTACATCTACCTCACTCGCGGTCTATTCGCGCTGGTCAACAGCGAGGCCGAGCTCGCTTCTGTCCTCGGCCACGAGGTCGGCCATATCGTGGCTCAGCATCCCGAGCGGCGGCAGCGGCGGGCCTTGTTCAGCGGCATCGGCGCGGCTCTGGTCGGCATGGTGACCGGATCGGAAAGGCTGGCGCGTCTCGCGAGCGGGGCGGCCCAGCTCTATACCCTCCGCTATTCCCGCAAACAGGAATATGAATCGGACGATCTCGGCATCCGCTATCTGGTGAAGGCCGGCTACGATCCTTTTTCCGCCGCCGACATGCTGGAAGCGCTGGAGGCGCATGACCGGCTCCACACCCGGGCAACCGGCCGCGAAGAAGCCTCCTCGATCCCAGCCTGGGCGCGGACCCATCCGCTCACCGCCGACAGGATCGAGCGCGCCAGCGCCGCAGCGGAAGATATGGGGCAGACTCGCGGCTCGCTGCCGGAACGGGAAGAGCCTTATCTCGCACAGGTGGACGGGCTGCTTTACGGCGACGATCCGGAGCAGGGGTTTGTGCTCGGCCGCCGCTTCGCGCATCCCGAAATGCGGATTTCGTTTGAAGCGCCGCCGGGCTTCACCCTCACCAACACGCCGCGCGCGGTGCTGCTCGACGGCCCGGACGGGGTGCGCGGCGAATTCGGCGGCGGGCGCCTGCCGCCAAGCGGCAGCCTCGAAGACTATGCCGCCGCAACGCTGACCGAGCTGCTCGGCGACGCGCGAGTACCGGTTCAGGCCGGGCAGGCGACGCGGACAGTGATCAACGGCGTCCCGGCGATAATCGTCCCCGCCATCGTCCAGGCGCCGGAAGGGGAGGTGCAGATCACCATTGCCGCTTATTCGGGCGGCGGCGGCGCCCCCTATCATTTCATCATGCTGAGCCCGCCCGGCGACGGCACGGCCGTAGCGCTGGCGGCGCTGTTCGGCTCCTTCCGCTTACTGACACCCGCCGAAGTCGCCTCGCTCCGCCCGCGGCAGGTGAGGGTGGTGACGGCGGGGCCGGGCGACACGCTCCAGAGCCTCGCCGCGCGGATGGCCTATCCGGATTACAAGATGGAGCGCTTCCTCACCCTCAACGACCGCGACCCCAACCAGCAGGTGAGGCCGGGCGACAAAGTGAAGCTGGTGCTGTTCGCCGACTGATCGTCATTGCGAGGAGCGCCGCGACAATCCGGTGGGGGGGGATCGCGTCGCTTCGCTCGCGATGACGGCTTCGGCGTCAGCTTTTGAGGCGGTAGCCGGTCTGGAAGATCCAGCGGACGATGAACAGGCAGAGGAGGAAGATGGCGAGCGTGATGGCGAGGCTCACCTCCACCGCCACGTCGGCGGTGCCGTAGAAGGTCCAGCGGAAGCCGTTGATCAGATAGACGATCGGGTTGAACAGGGTCGCCGTCCGCCACGGCTCCGGCAGCATGTCGAGCGAATAGAAGGCGCCGCCGAGGAAAGTGAGCGGGGTGACGATCAGCAGCGGGATGATCTGCAGCTGCTCGAAGCCCTTGGCCCAGATGCCGATGATGAAGCCGAACAGGCAGAAGGTCGCCGCGATCAGCAGCAGGAAGACGATCATGTAGAAGGGATGCTCGATGCGGACGTCCACGAACAGGTTAGCGGTGGCGAGGATGACGAGGGCGACGCTGATCGACTTGGTCGCCGCGGCGCCGACATAGCCGAGCACCGTCTCGAACGCGGACAAGGGCGCCGAAAGCAACTCGTAGATGGTGCCGGTGAAGCGGGGCATATGGATGCCGAAGCTCGCGTTGAAAATGCTTTCGGTGAACATCGACAGCATCATCAGCCCCGGCACGATGAAGCTGCCATAGGCGACTCCGTCGATCTCCGTCATCCGCGATCCGATCGCCGCGCCGAACACGATGAAATAGAGCGATGTGGTGATGACGGGGACGGCGAGGCCGGTCCAGAGCGTTCGCATGAAGCGGTGCATCTCGAACTTGTAGATCGCCCAGACGCCCTGCGCGTTGAATGCCATGCCGCTCATTTCCCCGTCCGCTCCGTCACCAGGCTTACGAATATCTCCTCGAGCGAGCTCTGACGGGTGTTCAGATCCTTGAAGGCGATGCCGAGGTCGGCCATGCGGCGCAGCAGCGAAGGGATGCCGGTGCGCTCGGCCTTGCCGTCGAAGACGTAGTGGAGCTCGGCGCCGTCGGCCTTGAGCTCCAGGTCCCATTCAGCAAGCTCGGGCGGGACCGCGGCCATCGGTTCGGCGAGGTTCAGCGTCAGCTCCTTCTTGCCGAGCTTCTGCATCAGCGCCTCTTTCTCCTCGACCAGGATGATCTCGCCCTTGCTGATCACGCCGATCCGGTCGGCCATCTCCTCGGCTTCCTCTATATAATGGGTGGTGAGGATGATGGTGACGCCGCTTGTCCGGAGGCGGCGCACCATTTCCCACATGTCGCGCCGAAGCTCTACGTCAACGCCTGCGGTGGGCTCGTCGAGGAACAGGATCTTGGGCTCGTGGCTCAGCGCCTTGGCGATCATCACCCGGCGCTTCATGCCGCCCGACAGCTCCTTGATGCGGACGTCCTTCTTGTCCCACAGCGACAGCTCGCGCAGCACTTTTTCGATGTGGGCCGGGTTCCTGGGCTTGCCGAACAGGCCGCGGCTGAAGGTCACCGTATCCCACACCCGTTCGAACGCATCGGTATGGAGCTCCTGCGGAACGAGTCCGATCGCGGATCGCGCCCCGCGATAGTCGCGGATGATGTC
>DATMJS010000090.1:0-4664 GCA_035553755.1 Allosphingosinicella sp. | reverse complement strand
GTCCAGCACGAAGCGGCCGAGCGCCGCTTCGGCCCGCGCGATGGTGGCGTCGGTGGTCCGGGTGAGCAGCATCACGTCATAGGCATGCCGTTCCCAGGCCAGCGCCTCGTCGCGGGCGCGGGTGGAAAGCGTCACCATTATGACAAGCGCGATGAGCAGGACGGTGGCGAGCAGAGCGCCTGCGCCTGCCCATCCCCTCCGCCAGCTGCCCGGGGACGAGTCCCCCCCGTGGGCGTCTATCTCGTAGTCCGCCATTACGCCGTTACTCTAGATCAACCCACACAAAGTGGGAAGGCGGCTGAACCCCCTATTGGATACAGCCTGTCGCACGTCCTGCGGCAGCGAACATGTCTAGAATCTGACCGACCTGCTCGCTGCTATGCTCGGCGCAGAGCGAGCAGCGCAGCAGATACATGCCCGCCGGCGTCGCGGGGGGACGCGCCATGTTCACATAGACGCCCAGTTCCAGGAGCGCCTGCCACATGCGGACCGTCTTGTCCTGGTCGGGGAGGAGGACGGCGATGATCGCCGACTGGGCTTCGGGGGTGGCGATATCGAAGCCGAGGTCGCGCAAGCCCTGGTGAAGCCGGCGGCTATTCTCCCATAGATGGGCCCGTTTTTCACCCGCGTGGCGGAGCTTGCGGATAGAAGTCGCGGCGGTGGCGACCACCGACGGCGGCAGCGAGGCGGTGAAGACATAGGGGCGGCAGACGAGGCGCATCACCTCGAACTTGGGGTGATTGGAAACGACGAAGCCGCCGACGGTGCCGACCGACTTGGAAAAGGTGCCGACGACGAAATCGACATCGCCTTCCACGCCCGCCTCCTCGAAAACTCCGCGACCGTTGGCGCCGAAAAAGCCCATTCCGTGCGCCTCGTCGACGGCGATCATGGCGCCGTGCTTCTTCGCGACCGCCACCATCTCCTTCAGCGGCGCGATGTCGCCGAGCATCGAATAGACGCCTTCCAGCACGACGAGCCGCCCACCGTCGGCCGGAAGACGGCCGAGACGCTTGTCGAGATCCTCGACGCTGTTGTGACGGAAGCGCACGATCTGCGCGTTGCCGAGCGCGCAGCCGTCATAGATGCTTGCGTGGCTGTCCGCGTCGAGGATGATGTAATCCTCCTTGCCCGCGATGGTGGACATGAGCCCGAGATTGGCCTGGTAGCCGGTCGAGAAGACCATCGCATGCCGTGTGCCGTAGAATTCCTTCAGCGCCTCCTCGCACTCCTTGTGGCCCTGATAGGTGCCGTTGAGGACGCGGCTCCCCGTCGTGCCGGAGCCATATTCGTCGAGCGCCTTCTTGCCCGCCGCAACGACGTCAGGATCGAAGGTCATGCCCATATAATTGTAGGTGCCGAGGAGGATGGTCTCCTTGCCCTGGATGGTGGCGAGGACAGGGGAATGGACCTCGTCCATCACGATCGCGAATGGGTCGCGCACGCCCGTGTCGAGAAGCGCCTGGCGCTCGGCGATGAGCGGGTCGAACTTGGAAAAGAGATCGCGCCCGCCGCCGCTATTGTGGCTTGCCGGCGCGGCGTTCGGGACCATGTCCGGATCGGTCATCAGCCGTCGTTCCTGAGGCTCTCGACCGCATCGACGAGCTGGCCGACATTCTCAATCTCGGCCTGCTGGTTCATGGTGATGAGGATGTCGAACTCATCCTCGACCGAGGCGACGAAGTCCATCACGATCAGGCTATCCCATTCGAGGTCGCCCGCGAAGGTGGTGGTTTCGGTGAGAGCGACACCCTTCTTGTTAAACGGCTCGATCAGCGCTTTCACCTTGGTGAAGGTTTCTTCCCGGTCTGTCATGCCCGTCCCTTATGTCCGTCACGCGCCTCTGCCAAGCGATTAGGGCGGGAAGGAGGCTGGAATGGGATCAGCGAAGCCACCCTTCGGAGCGGTACCATTCGGCGGTGTTCTTGAGTCCCGTGGGCGTGCGCACCTGCGGCCGCCACAGCTCTACGGGCGGACGGCGCTCGGCGGTCACCACCCAGTCGGGGTGGCAGAAATAATTGACCCGGTCCGTCGTCAGCTTGGCCCTCTTGCGCCGGAGAAGCCGGTCCAGCCGCGAAGCGCCGTGCATCAGCAGCTTCGGCATGGCGACCGTGGCGGCGCGCTTGCCGTAGATGCGACTCAAGGTCCGCGCGAAGTGGCGATGGTCCCAGCCGCCCTCGCGCGCGTCGTCCGGTTCGTAAAGCCGGCCGATCGTTTCCGCCCGGCCGACGATCACCAGGATGAGGCGGCACAAATCCTCGACGTGGATCAGGGAAAAGCGGCCCCTCGGCGGCAGCGCGACAAAGCCGCGCTTCGCCATTTTGAACAGCTCCAGCGTTTCGCGGTCACCCGGACCATAGACGGCAGGGGGGCGCACGATCGTCCAGTCGAGACCGGACGCTTTTACCAGCCGCTCCGATTCTCCCTTGGACCAGCCATAATGGGAAAGCGCCGGCTCGCGCGCGGCGAGCGAGGAGATGTGGACGAAGCGGCGGGTCCCAGCCTTCAGCGCAGCGTCGATCATATTGGCGGTGCCGCCGACATTCACCGCGTCAAAGGCGGCCTTATCGCCGCTGATGAGCCCGGCGATGTGGATCACCGCGTCGGCGCCGGCGCACAGCTCGGCGAGGCTCTCCGGCCGGTCGAGCGCGCCTTCGATCCAGGCCAACCCTGCTTCGGCGGGCTGCGCCCGGCGGGTGAGGGCGCGGATTTCATGCCCCTCGCGACGGGCCATCCGCAGCAGGTGCTGGCCCACGAAGCCGGTGCCGCCGGTGACAGCGAGGGTCGCCTTCATAGCGGTGACCAGTCCCTTTCGCTCGCCTCCGCCGGCGCCGCTTCAGCGTCCAGATGGCCGACAATCGCATCGAGCACCGCGTCGGCGCCCGCACCGGTCGCGCCCGAAAGTCGGAAGGGCTTCTGCCCGCACTCTGCTTCCAGCTCGGCGGCGAGCGCGTCGAGCAGCTCGTCGTCGAGCGTGTCCGCCTTGTTGAGCGCGACGATTTCCAGCTTCTCCACCAGCCCGGCGCCATAGGCGTCGAGCTCGTCGCGGACGGTGCGATAGGCTTCCGCCACATCCTCATTATTGGCATCGACCAGGTGCAGCAGCACCCGGCAGCGTTCGACATGGCCGAGGAAGCGGTCGCCGATCCCTGCACCTTCCGCCGCGCCTTCGATAAGACCGGGGATATCCGCCATGACGAACTCGCGATTGCGGTGCTGAACCACGCCCAATTGCGGGTGGAGGGTGGTGAAGGGATAGGCGCCGACCTTCGCCTTGGCATTGGTGACCTGGTTGATAAAGGTCGATTTGCCCGCATTGGGGAGCCCGACCAGCCCGACGTCGGCGAGCAGCTTCAGCCGAAGCCAGACCCACATTTCCTCACCGGGCCAGCCGGTGCCGTGCTGGCGCGGCGCGCGGTTGGTGGAGGTCTTGTAGCTGGCGTTGCCGCGGCCGCCGTCGCCGCCACGGAGCAGTACCTGCCGTTGCCCGACCTGCGTAAAGTCGGCGAGCACATGCTCCTTGTCCTCGGACAGGATCTGGGTTCCGACCGGCACTTTAATGACCAGATCGTCGCCCCCGGCGCCGGTCTGATTGCGCCCGGCGCCGCCCTTGCCGCGGGGCGCCTTGAAATGCTGGGTGTAGCGGAAGTCGATCAGCGTGTTGAGGCCTTCGACCGCCTCGAAGATTATGTCGCCGCCCTTGCCGCCATTGCCGCCGTCGGGGCCGCCATATTCGATGAACTTCTCGCGCCGGAAGCTGACCGCGCCGGGACCGCCCGCGCCGGAGCGGATGAAGATCTTGGCCTGGTCGAGGAAATGCATGCGCGCGACTTAGGCGCTCCGCTCTTTCTCCGCCACCCCCGCGAGACATTGAACCCGAGAGGGACGGTTCCCTCGCCCGCAGACTCGGCTATATGCTGCGGCAAGAGCATGGCGCAGGCGACGACACCCTCCGATCTCAAGATCACGCCGCGCGACCGCCGCTTCGGCCGCGGCGTCCGCACCGAACGCTGGTGGAACGGCGGCGACCCCTATGCGACCGCGCTCTACAACGCGCTTTCGGCCACCTTCCCCAAGGGCGAGGCCTTTTTCGTCGAGAGCGTCCGCGCCTTCCGCGAAGGCGCGGACCCGAAGCTCGGGGCCGAGATCAAGGCCTTCACCACCCAGGAGGTGATGCACAGCCGCGAGCATGTTCAGTTCAACCGGCGCGCGCATCAGGCGGGTTACGACCTCGCCTCGCTTGAGGCGCGGGTAGACGCGCGGCTGGAGCTGGTTCGTTCCAAGCATCCGATCGTCAGCCTCGCCGCCACCATGGCGCTCGAGCATTTCACGGCCATACTCGCCCATGAGCTGCTGAAGGACCCGCGCCACCTCGCGGCGGCGGACGCCGAATCAGCGGCCTTGTGGCGCTGGCATTCGATCGAGGAGATCGAGCATAAGGGCGTCGCCTACGACACCTGGCTTCACGCCACACGCGGCTGGCCGCGTTTCAGGCGCTGGAAGGTGAAGGCCAAGGTGATGCTGCTCGTCACGCGCAACTTCCTGGTCGACCGCACGGCGGGAGCGCTCGAGTTGCTCCGCCAGGACGGCATCGCCGGCCCCAAAGCCTGGGCGCGGCTCTTCTGGTTCGCCTTTGGCCGGCCCGGCATGATGCGCAAGGTGCT
>DATMJS010000089.1:0-9097 GCA_035553755.1 Allosphingosinicella sp. | reverse complement strand
CGAGCTCCCAGGCGCGGAAGTGGAGCATCATCAGGTCCCATTTGTCGACGTCGGCGGGGATGAACAGATTGAGGCTCGTCGCCTGGTCGATATAGGGCGTCCGGTCCGCGGCGAGCTCGATCAGCCAGCGCTGGTCGATCTCGAAGCTGGTCTTGAACACGTCCTTTTCCTCGGGCGTCAGGAAATCGAGATGCTGGACCGAGCCGCCCTGCTCGAGGATCGAGTTCCAGACCGCGTCCGAATTCTTCGATTTCTCGATCAGCAGCTTTTCGAGGTGCGGGTTCCTGACCGAGAAGCTGCCCGACAGAGTCTTGTGGGTGTAGACGTTGGCCGGGATCGGCTCGATGCAGGCCGAGGTGCCGCCGCAGATGATGCTGATCGAGGCGGTGGGCGCGATCGCCATCTTGCAGGAGAAGCGCTCCATCGCGCCCATGTCGGCCGCGTCCGGGCACGGCCCGCGCTCGTGGGCGAGCATCATCGAGGCTTCGGAAACCTGCGCCGAGATGTGCTTGAATATCTTGAGGTTCCACGATTTCGCCATCGCGCCCTCGAACGGAAGGCGGCGCGCCTGGAGGAAGGAGTGGAAGCCCATCACTCCGAGGCCGACCGAACGCTCGCGCATCGCGGAATATTTGGCCCGCGCCATCTCTTCCGGGGCGCGGTCGATATAGTCGGTGAGGACATTGTCGAGGAAGCGCATGACGTCCTCGATGAAGCGCTTGTCGCCGTTCCACTCGTCCCAGGTCTCGAGGTTGAGGCTGGAGAGGCAGCAGACCGCGGTTCGGTCGTTGCCGAGATGGTCGGTGCCGGTCGGAAGCGTGATTTCCGAGCAGAGGTTGGAGGTCGAGACCTTGAGGCCGAGGTCGCGGTGGTGCTTGGGCATCGACCGGTTCACCTGGTCGATGAAGATGATGTAGGGCTCGCCCGTCGCGAGCCGGGTCTCGACCAGCTTCTGGAAGAGGCTGCGGGCGTCGACCTTGCCGCGCACCGAGCCGTCCTTGGGGCTCTTCAGGTCGAACTCGGCGCCGTCGCGGACGGCCTCCATGAACTCGTCGGTGACCAGCACTCCGTGGTGGAGGTTCAGGGCCTTGCGGTTGAAGTCGCCCGAAGGCTTCCTGATTTCGAGGAACTCCTCGATCTCGGGATGCGAAATGTCGAGATAGACGGCGGCCGAACCGCGGCGGAGGCTGCCCTGGCTGATCGCCAGCGTGAGGCTGTCCATCACCCGCACGAACGGGATGATGCCGCTGGTCTTGCCGTTGAGTCCGACCGGCTCGCCGATGCCGCGCACGCTGCCCCAATAGGTGCCGATGCCGCCGCCGCGCGAGGCGAGCCACACATTCTCGTTCCAGGTGCCGACGATGCCTTCGAGGCTGTCCGACACCGAATTGAGGTAGCAGCTGATCGGAAGCCCGCGGCCGGTGCCGCCGTTCGACAGGACGGGCGTCGCCGGCATGAACCAGAGCTTGGAAATATAGTCGTAGACGCGCTGCGCGTGCTCCTGGTCGTCGGCATAGGCCGAAGCGACGCGGGCGAAGAGGTCCTGATAGGATTCGCCGGGAAGCAGATAGCGGTCGCGCAAGGTCTCCTTGCCGAATTCGGTGAGCAGGGCGTCGCGCGCCGAGTCGGTCGCGACCTCGAAGCTGCGCACGCTGACGGTCTTCGAGTCGATCTTCGCCTTGCCCGGGGCCTTGCCCTTGGGAGCCTCGATGGTTGCGCCGTTCACGTCGCCCGATCCCACTTCGCTGGTGCCTGAAAGGTCCATCGCCTTACTCCCTGTTCTCTTTACGTTCTAGTGGGTCTATAGCCCAGCTTACGGCATTAACCAGGGGAGCGGGCGGCTTATTTGGGCTTGTCCCCGATATCCACAGGACAGCCTTCTCCCTCTCGCAGCCGATATGGTGACTGCGGCGGGCGCCTACAACGTCTAGCGTTACCCCCTTAGTCGCGCCACAACCAATAGTGCCTCAACTGGGTTCAGATGCAAGACCGTAAATGTGCCGTTCAGCACTCGGTTCGTCGCATTGGCGGATTTCCGCGGGGTTGCCGCTCGCTGGAATTTGGGGGCCGGGGAAGCCCTAGAGGCTGCCGGCGACTGCGCTTTCGAGACGGTTGAGCGAAGCGTCGGAAGGAGCGCGAACCGCGGCGCCTTCAACAAGGCTCCGGATGCGCTTCTCATAGCCCTTCTTCTTCCGCGCTTCGCCCGAGATCAGCCGTTCGTCGGCCTCCATCTGGGCAAGGAAGCGCTGAACCGCCTGCGGATCGGGCTGCGGCTCGGCCTCGGCTTCGGTGCAGCTGTGAAGGAGGAAGCCGAGCCCGGCGATCGCGCCCGCCAGGGGCAGACGGCGTATCGCTTTGGAAAGGCGGCGCTTCTTCATCATGAACGTAAAACGACCAAGGCCGCCGCCGGTGCCATTGCAGGTCAATTTTTCTGTCCGGACGATTAACGGCGAACCTGCGGCGCGCATGAAAAAAGCCCCGGCCGTCTCCAGCCGGGGCTTCGCATAAGCCAAGACTATTGCCGGTTCACCACCACATCGGCTTCGTCGATCGCTTCTTCCATCGCTTCGCCGGCGCGCTCGACCTGGTCGGCCTGGTCCTCCAGGGCGTCGGCCTGCGCGTCATTGGCGGTGTTGTCCGCCTGCTCCTCGAGCATCTCGGCCCGGTTCTCCGCTGCATCGGCGACATTGTCGCCAAGGGCGTCGTCGCCCTGCCCGCCGCAGGCCGCGAGCGCCAGCAGCCCCGCTGCCAGAATAATCGTCGCCGAATGTCGCATATGGGTTGCCCTGTATCGTTAATGGGGCGCCGAAAAATACACATAAGTCGGCGAAGCGCAATTTGCGGGCGGCCGGTCCAGTGGCCGGCCGGCACACTCAGCTATGACTGGAGGGCGGCCAAGAAGAGCAAATAGCCATTTGCCGCGAAACCTTTTATTGCGGTGCCGATGACGCCGCTCGCGCCCGCTCAGAAATCCGTATTCCGGATCCGAGGGCTTATCACCGCCGCTTTCCTTCTCATCCCCGCGCTGTTCGCCGACACGGCGATAGCCCGCGAAACGCCGCTGCCTTTCGGGCTTGCGACCGGTGCGGCGCTGGCGCTCGGCCTCCTCCTCGTCTTTGTCGTTCCAGCGCGGCGTTACCGCGCCTGGGCCTATGAGGCGACCGGGGACGAGCTTCACGTCCGCCACGGCATCTGGATGCAGAGCCGGACCGTCGTCCCCTTCGGCCGGGTCCAGCATATCGACGTCAGCCAGGGGCCGGTCGAACGCCATTACGGGGTGGGCACGCTCACCCTCCACACCGCGGGCACGCGCAGCGGCGCGGTCGCCCTGCCGGGGCTCGAGATAGCCACGGCCGAGCGGATGCGCGACGAGATACGCGGCAAGATCCGCCAGGACCTGGTGTGACGCTGGACGGGGTCGCCGACCGGCGGCTGCACCCGGCGACCTTCCTCATCCGCGCGGTCCGCACGCTCCCCCAATATGCGCTCGGCCTTCCGGCCTTGGTCAGCACGCTTTCCGACGCCCGCTCCCAGGGCATATTTCTCGCCCTGCTGGGCGGCATCGCACTTGCGCTCGCCAGCGGCTTTCTCGTCTGGTGGCGCTTCCGCTACGGCGTCGGCCCGGCCGAGGTGGTGATCGAGAGCGGCGTGCTCCACCGCCAGCGCCGCGTGATCCCGATCGATCGAATCCAGGACATCGATATCGAGCAGGGGCTGCTGGCAAGGCTGTTCGGCACCGCGAAGGTCAGGATCGAGACCGGCGGTTCCGCCAAGGACGAGGGCAATCTCGATTCGGTGTCGCTCGAAGACGCGCACCGCCTGCGCGAACTGCTCCGCCGGCGCCGGGCCGCCGACGGGGCGAGCGTCCCGGCGGAGGAAGAGAAGGAGCCGGTCATCTTCAGCATGGACGTGAAGCGCGTCCTCCTCGCCGGCCTGTTCAATTTCTCCCTCGTCTTCCTCGCGGTGCTGTTCGGATCGCTGGAATATGTCGAGACTTTGTTCGGCTTCGATCCGCTGAAGATGGAATGGGTGGCGCCGCTCCGGGGTCTGGCCGCAAGCGTCACCTGGGGCCTCACCGCGCTTGCCATCCTCTTCGTGCTGCTGATCGGCATCGTCGCAGGCATTCTCCGCACGCTGGCGAGGGACTTCGGCTTCCGCCTCACCCGGACCGCCGGGGGCCTCCGCCGGCGCCGCGGCCTCTTCACCTTGTCGGAGGTGGTGATCCCCTTCCGCCGGGTGCAGCTCGCGCTCATCCGCTCCGGCCCGGTGGCCCGCCATTTCGGCTGGCACCGGCTCGAATTCCAGACGCTGAGCGCCGATGCGGCCAAGGGCGGGCATCAGGTCGCCGCGCCCTTCGCCCGCATGGAGGAGGTGCTGCAAGTGCTCGGCGAAGTCCATGCGCCGCCGCTGCCTCGGGAGGAGGAATATGTGCGCGTGTCGAAGCGCCACATCCTGCGCCAGTCGCTTCGGTGGGCGCTTCAGCTCGCCGTCCCTGTCGCCGTGACGGCCGTCATCTGGCCGCCTGCCCTCGCCTTCCTCCTGCTGCTGCCGCTCTTGGCCGGGGGCGCCGCGCTCCAGTGGAAGCATCACCGCTATTGCCTGACGCCGAACGCGCTCCACGTCCGCCACGGCCTGCTCAGCCGCCGCCTCTGGATCGTGCCTTACGAACGTATTCAGGCGCTCGCCGTCGATCAGGGGCCGCTCCAGCGGCGGCTCGGCCTTGCGAGCCTCGCCATCGACACCGCAGGCGCCTCGCTCTTCCGCGCGCCCGTCATCGTCAATCTCCCCGCCGGGGAGGCGGACCGGCTGGCGGCGCGCTTGCTGGCCGACCATAAAAGCGCCAGGGAGCGGCTTCGGATGCTGCGGGACCGGCGATGATCGACTTCTCGGCCTTTTCCCTGGCCGAACTTCTTCCCTTCATCGCCATCGGATTCGCCGCCCAACTGATCGACGGCGCGCTCGGGATGGCGTTCGGCGTCATCTCCAACACCTTGCTGATCAGCATCGGCGTTCCGCCCGCGCTCGCCTCAAGCAGGGTCCATACGGTCGAAGTCTTCACCACCGGAGTCTCCGGCGTCAGCCACATTCTCCACCGCAATGTCGATTGGGCTCTGTTCGCGCGGCTGATGATCCCCGGCGTGATCGGCGGAATCCTCGGCGCCTATGTGCTGACGGCTTTCCCGGCGGATACGGCGCGGCCCTTCGTGCTCGCCTATTTGAGCCTCGTCGGCCTCTACCTTCTCTGGCGCGCGCTCCGGCACGAGCATGAGGAGAGGAAGCCGCGGGTGATCGCGCCGCTGGGGCTCGTCGGCGGCTTCCTCGATGCGGCGGGCGGAGGCGGCTGGGGACCGATCGTGACCTCCAACCTGCTCGTCCAGGGCGCCAATCCCAGGAAAGTGATCGGCACCGTCAACACGTCCGAATTCTTCCTCGCCATCACCATCTCGGCGACCTTCATCGCGACGCTCGGCTTTGGCGCGTTGGGCGGAGCGACGCTTGGACTGCTGATCGGCGGCATCGTCGCCGCCCCGCTCGGGGCGCATGTCGCCAAGCGGGTGCCGGCGAAAGGGCTGATGATCATGGTCGGCATGGTCCTCACCGCCACCAGCCTCTACGGCATCTACAAAGCAGTCTCTTGACCGCCGCGGCGGATACGCGCCTATTCGCATGCCGGAGAAGTGGAGGACCAATGCGCACCTACCTTGCTGTCGCCGCTGCCGCTTTGCTGGCATCCTGCTCGGCCGCGCCGCCGTCCGCCGCCTGGCGCCCGGTTCCTGCCGCCAATGCGGTCGAGCCTGCGGAGACGATCAGGAACGCTCCCGCCTCGGCTTGGCGCTCGGTCGATCCCGAAAATCTGCTCGTCATGGACCTTCGCAACGGCGCTCGGATCGCGATCGAACTGGCGCCCGAATTCGCGCCTGTCCATGTCGCCAATATCCGCGCCTTCGCCCGCGCCGGCTGGTGGAACAACGCCGCCATCTACCGCGTGCAGGACAATTATGTGGTGCAGTGGGGCAATGGCGATGCGGAGAACCCGCTGCCGCCGGGCGTGGTGAAGACCCCGCCTGCCGAATATGACCGCCCGCTGGCCGGCCTGGCGGTACGGCCGCTCGGCTATCCCGATCCTTATGCGCCCGTGGTGGGGCATGCCGGCGGCTGGCCGATCGGCTACGATCCGCAGAGCGGCCGCGCCTGGCTCACCCACTGCTATGCGATGGTGGGGGTGGGGCGCGACCTTGCCCCCGACACCGGAACGGGCGGCGAGCTCTACGCGGTGATCGGCCACGCGCCGCGCCACCTCGATCTCAACATCGCCACCGTCGGCCGGGTGCTCGACGGTTTCCAGCACCTGACGGCCATTCCGCGCGGGACCGAGGCGCTGGGCTTCATCAAGGATCCCGCCAACCACGTCCCGATCGCCGCGATGCGCATCGCCGCCGACATGCCGGCGGCCGAACGCCCCGCTTATGAAGTGATACGCACCGACAGCGAGGCCTTTGCAGCCTATGTGCTCGGCCGCGCCAACCGCGGCGGCACCTTCTTCCAGCGGCCGGCCGGCGGCGTCGACCTGTGCAACGCTCCCGTCCCGACACGAAAAAAGGGGGCCTGAGGCACCCTTCTCGCTCCTCTGCGGAATTACGCGCCGGCCCTCGCGTAACGGGTTCGTTCAGGAACCCCGCATGGGCCGGCGCGACGGCGGCTTGCCCGTGGGCGCCGCCTCAATACGCTTACAAACATGGCGGGCGGATACGCTGCCCTCGAAGCCGATAACCAAGGAACCTTTATTCGGGTTCCCGACGCGATACCTTAGGCCGCGAGCACATGCTCCTCTGATTCCTGCGGCTTGCGCCGGATGGTGCGGACCATCTGCTGGCTCCCGATCGCGGGCGCATTTTCCAGCGGCAGCGCGGTCGAGCAGAAGGCACATTCCGCCATCGCCCGTCCGATATACCAGTGGGTGTGCCCGCAGCCGGGGCAGTAATTGGTCTGCGCCTCGCGATAGACGATGTGATAGCCCCGCTCATGCGCTTTGGGGATGATGCATCCACCGCGGGCTTCCAAGATACTCGTGGCCATGACGGCTCCCTTCTGAAACAACCTTTGCCGTCATAACGCAGGTCGAGTCAGAAGGGTTTCATGAATATGAGGTAAACAGAATGAGATACGCCTCAGTAACGGTCATTCACCACCTCGGCTAACCATGGAAGGGCATGGCGGCAGGCCGTGTTAACCATGAGGTGAGTTGAAGTTGCCACACCCCTGGAAATAATTTGTTAACCAAGTGTTCCGCTCCCGTACCGGTGGAACTTACCCTCTGTTCCAGCGTCCTACCCTTGTCGCGGCGGCTCCGAGTCGGCGCGGCGGTTTCGTTTGCCTGGCTGGGAGGATGTTTGTGTACCGCGCCGTGATGACCACCAAGCCGCTCATCCCGTCCTTCTGCCTGCTGCCGCTGGCGGCGATGGCGAGCGCGTGCGGCGGCGGCGACGCGTCCGATCCGACCCCCGACGTCGAGGACGCCGCGAGCGGAACCGCGGTCAACGCTGCGGTCACGCGCGCGGAGCAGGAAGCGGCCGTCGCCAACGAGCTGGCGCCCGTGCGCGGCGCCGAGGCCGCCGAGCGCGACCGCGAAGCCCTGGCCAACGAGGCGCAATAAGCCCTCGCTCTTTCCCTGCGGAACCTGACTTAGATGGTTTGACGGTTCATCGGCAGGCGAACCCCTGGACCTGCCTTTGGACGCTCACCGGAGGGTAATCCGGCGAGCGCCTGCTTATTGCCCGGCTCCAAGGCTCCTTCACTGGGAGCAGTATCGCGTCAGCGACGAAAGGTCCTTGAAAAATCCCGCCTCGCGCAAGCTCCGGCTGCCGTCGTAGCGGCGCGACCCGGGGTAAGCGAGCGACGGCCGGCCCGAACCCAGAATGACCTCCTTGTACCAGAGATACTGGGCTCCCCCGAGATAATGCTCGCCCTCCGCCAGAGCCTGAAGAACCCGTTCGTGAAAGTCCGCCAGAAACTTGAAGTGGAGGAGAACCGCGGATTCCCTAGTGAGGCGCACCGGCGTGCAGCTGTGGGCGCCGCCATTGAACCTGAATTCCGGCTTTGCCTTTGCGAAGGGTATTTTCTGCATGATCGGCGGAATGTCCCACAGGAACTTGATGAACCTGCGACGCAGCGCCGCCGGCAAGGCCCCGATCAGCCGCTCCCGCTCGCTTCGAAGGCGCGACGACAGCCAGCCGCGTTTCGCCTCCTGCTCCAGCGATCCGGTAAATCTTTGGCGCGGTCCGCCGAGCACTCGCAGGCCGGGAAAACCCGGCTGCTTGCCGGGCCTGCCGGGAGGAGGCTGGATCAGATAATCGGCGTCGAAGAGGGGCGCGGCATCGACGATGTCCGTCTCATCGTGGATCATAGCCGAAGCAAGGGGGCCCTCGGGATACATGTCCAGCATGAACGCGAATACGGCTTCGGCGCCCTCTTCCTCCAGAGCCTGGATATACTGCTGGATGGGCACCGTCTCGAAATCCGGGAAGACGAAGAGCTCGTCGGCATCGACAAGCAAGCACCAGTGCCCGACGCCAAGGCGGGAGACGAGCAGGTTGGCCCAGTCCGTCCCGTAATTGGCTTCGGCATAGGAGGCATGGGTGGTGAGCACGTGGCAGCCGGGCTGCGCGTCGAGCCACTCGGCGCTGCCGTCGGTCGAGCCGTTGTCCACGAAGAACATCCGGTCGACGCCCAGCGCCTGATAATGCCGCACCAGGTGAGGCAGGCGCGCCCGCTCGTTCCGGACCACGCAGAACAGCAGGACCTCGTCGGGTCCTATGTCAAAATCGAGCCGCGGAAGATCTTCGAGGCGTTGGATCACGTAAGACTTCTCTTCCTGTTCATGCGTCCGCTTAGCTGATCCAGCGCCGCCGGTATTTCAGCCATGTCCGATATCAGACGGGAACCGGAATAGCGGTGTGTCCACTCAGAGTAGAAGCTGGAAATCTTTCCATTGGAATTGTCGAGTGCGACATGGGGCAGGTCCAGCAGCACCCCAAGGATGTGCGCGTGCAGCCGGTCATATATTCCAAGCTCTCCTTGGGAAAGGAGTCTGATCCCT
>DATMJS010000088.1:0-10230 GCA_035553755.1 Allosphingosinicella sp. | reverse complement strand
CCCGGGCGTGATCATCGGCAAGAAGGGCGCGGACATCGAGAAGCTCAGGAAGCAGCTCGGCGCGATGACCTCCAGCGACGTTTCGCTGAACATCGTCGAGATCCGCAAGCCCGAGATCGACGCCAAGCTCGTCGCGCAGGGCGTCGCCGACCAGCTCGAGCGCCGAATCGCCTTCCGCCGCGCCATGAAGCGCGCGGTGCAGTCGGCGCTGCGCCTCGGCGCGGAAGGCATCCGCATCACCTGCTCCGGCCGTCTCGGCGGGGCGGAGATCGCGCGCACGGAATGGTATCGCGAAGGCCGCGTTCCGCTCCACACGCTGCGCGCGAACGTCGATTATGCTGAGGCGCAGGCCCACACCGCTTACGGCGTGTGCGGCGTCAAAGTCTGGATCTTCAAGGGCGAGATCCTTGGCCACGACCCGATGGCCCAGGACCGGCTCATGATGGAAGCTCAAACCTCGGGGGTCCGGCCGGCGCGATAAGGTCAATCGACCATATCAGCGTCGCCTGATCGACCGATCAACGGTGTCAGAAGGCGAATTTAGATGCTGCAACCCAAACGGACCAAGTTCCGCAAGGCCTTCAAGGGCCGCATCCACGGCAACGCCAAGGGCGGCACCGATTTGAATTTCGGTGCCTTTGGCCTCAAGGCCCTGGAGCCGGACCGGATCACCGCGCGCCAGATCGAGGCCGCGCGCCGCGCGATCACGCGCCACATCCGCCGTCAGGGCCGGCTGTGGATCCGCGTGTTCCCGGACGTGCCGGTATCCTCGAAGCCGGCCGAAGTCCGCATGGGCAAGGGCAAGGGCGCTCCCGAATTCTGGGCCGCCCGAGTGAAGCCAGGCCGCATTCTGTTCGAGCTGGACGGCGTTCCCGGCCCGCTCGCCAAGGTCGCGTTCGAGCGCGCCATGGAAAAACTGCCGATCAAGACCAAGGTGGTCGCCCGCCTTGGTGAATCGGTGCTTGGGGAAGAATAAGAGATGGCCCAGATCGACGATCTCAAGACCCGAACCGACGACCAGCTTTTGGACCAGCTGGGCGAGCTGAAGCGCGAGCAGTTCAACCTGCGCTTCCAGGCCGCCACCAATCAGCTCGAAAAGCCGTCGCGGATCCGCGAGGTGCGCCGCACCATCGCGCAGATCAAGACGCTGCAGAACGAGCGCGCCCGCGCCGCGAGCTCTAAGAATTCGGCGCAGGGCGCCGGGGCCAAGGCCTAAGGAGTAGAATATGCCAAAGCGCGTTCTCACCGGCATCATCGTGTCGGACAAGACCGAGAAAACCGTGGTGGTGAAAGTCGAGCGGCGGGTGAAGCACCCGCTCTACGGCAAGATCATCAAGCGGTCGAAGAAGTACCACGCCCATGACGAGGGCAACGAGTATCGCGAAGGCGAGACCGTCCGCATCGAGGAGACGCGGCCGATCTCGAAGCTGAAGACCTGGAGGGTGACCGAGCGTGTCGACACGCACGCCACCCCGGCCAAGGCCGACATCGCCTAATTAGTTGAAGCTGATCGCCGGGCGCGTTCCGGTTGAAGTTAGAGAAGGAATGGATCGATGATCCAGATGCAGTCGAACCTTGATGTCGCCGACAATTCAGGCGCGAAGCGCGTCCAGTGCATCAAGGTGCTTGGCGGTTCGAAGCGCCGCTTCGCGGGCGTGGGCGACACCATCGTCGTGTCCGTCAAGGAAGCCGCGCCTCGTGGCCGAGTCAAGAAGGGCGACGTCCACAAGGCGGTCATCGTCCGTACGGCGAAGGACATCCACCGCCCCGACGGTTCGACCATCCGGTTCGATTCCAACGCGGCCGTGCTCGTCAACAACAATCAAGAGCCGATCGGCACCCGTATCTTCGGCCCGGTCGTCCGCGAATTGCGCGCGAAGAAGCATATGAAGATCATCTCGCTCGCGCCGGAGGTTTTGTAAGATCATGGCTGCTGCGAAGATCAAGAAGGGCGACAAGGTCGTCATCCTGTCCGGCAAGGACAAGGGCAAGCATGGCGAGGTCACGAAATCCCTGCCCAAGGAGGGCAAGGTGGTCGTGGCCGGCGTGAACATCATCACGCGCCACCGCAAGCCCAGTCAGACGAACCCGCAGGGCGGGCTCGAGAAGGTTGAAGCGCCGCTGCATGTTTCGAAGGTGGCGCTGGAAGATCCCAAGACCGGGAAGCCGACGCGCGTCCGCTTCGAGGTCAGGGGCGACAAGAAGGTCCGCGTAGCGGCGCGGTCCGGGGAGCTGATCAATGGCTGAAGCCAAATACACACCGCGCCTCAAGGCGGATTATGAGCAGCGCATCGTTCCGGCGATGACGGAGAAGTTCGGCTACAAGAACCGCTTCGAGGTTCCGCAGCTCGAAAAGATCGTCATCAACATGGGCGTGGGCGAGGCGACGCAGGACAAGAAGAAGGTCGAGATCGCGGCGTCCGAAATGGAGCTGATCGCCGGCCAGAAGCCTGTGATCACCAAGGCCAAGAAGTCGATCGCCCAGTTCAAGCTGCGCGAAGGCATGCCGATCGGCGTCAAGGTGACCTTGCGCCGCGAGCGTATGTACGAGTTCCTTGACCGCCTGGTCACGATCGCGCTCCCGCGCGTCCGCGACTTCCGCGGCCTCAACCCGAAGTCGTTCGACGGCCGCGGCAATTATGCAATGGGTCTCAAGGAACAGATCATCTTTCCGGAGATCAGCTATGACCGCATCGACAAGGTGCGCGGCATGGACATCATCGTAACCACCACCGCGAAGACGGATGAGGAAGCGCGCGAGCTGCTGCGTCTCTTCAACTTCCCCTTCCCGGCCGAACAGGATCAGCGGCAGGCGGCCTGAGGGCCTCCTGCTGCAGAGAGAGAAGGAAGAACTTAAGTCATGGCGAAACTGAGTTCGATCAACAAGAATGAGCGTCGCAAGAAGCTGGTGAAGAAATATGCCGGCCAATATGCGAAGCTGAAGGCGATCGCGGACGACGAGTCCAAGGACGATACCGAGCGCCTGATCGCGCGTCTGAAGATGGCCGAGATCCCGCGCAACGCGAACCCGACCCGGGTGCGCAACCGGTGCCAGATCACGGGCCGTCCGCGCGCCAATTATCGCAAATTCGGGCTGTCGCGAATCATGCTGCGGGAACTGGGCAACAAGGGCCTCATCCCCGGCCTCACGAAGTCGAGCTGGTAAGGTATAGACGATGCCATTGACCGATCCTCTGGGTGATATGCTCACCCGCATCCGCAACGGCCAGCAGGCCCGCAAGGACAGCGTGGTTTCCCCCGCTTCCAAGCTGCGCGCCAGCGTGCTCGAGGTCCTCCAGCGCGAGGGCTATATCCGCGGATACAGCGAAGAAGATCTCGGGCCTGCCAAGGGCCTCCGGATCGAGCTGAAATATTTCGAAGGGCAGCCTGCCATCCAGCATGTCGCCCGCGTGTCCAAGCCTGGCCGCCGCGTCTATTCGGGTTCGAAGGACCTGCCGCGGGTTCGCAACGGCCTTGGCATCACCATCGTCTCGACGCCACGCGGCGTTCTGTCCGACGCGGAAGCGCGCGACCAGAATGTCGGCGGCGAGGTGCTGGCGGAGGTATTCTGATCATGAGCCGTATTGGAAAAGTACCCGTCGCATTGCCGAGCGGAGTCACCGCCACGGCCGAAGGCAGCGTGCTGACCGTGAAGGGGCCGAAGGGCACCCTCTCCATGCCGATGCTCGACGACATCAGCTACGGCATTGAGGACGAGCGCATCGTCGTCCGCCCGGCCAACGAGACCAAGCGCGCGCGTTCCTTCTGGGGCATGCACCGCACGCTCGTGCAGAATCTGGTGACCGGAGTCACCGAGGGCTTCACCAAGACCCTTGAAATCTCCGGCGTCGGCTATCGCGCGGCCATGCAGGGCAAGAACCTGCGCCTGCAGCTCGGCTACAGCCACGACGTCAACGTCGAGGTGCCGGGCGATCTCACCGTGGCGACCCCCGACGCGACCACGGTCGTCATCTCGGGCAGCGACCGGCAGCGCGTCGGCCAGCTCGCCGCGGAAATCCGCCGCTGGCGCAAGCCGGAGCCCTATAAGGGCAAGGGCATCAAATATCGCGGCGAGTTCATCTTCCGCAAAGAAGGCAAGAAGAAGTAAGCCATGGCCAAAATGTCTCTCTTCGACCGGCGCCGCCAGCGCGTCCGCACTTCGCTCCGCAAGCGCGGCGGCACTCGCCCGCGCCTGTCGGTCCATCGTTCGGGCCGCCATATCTATGCGCAGATCATCGTCGATGCCGAAGGCCGCACCGTGGCCGCCGCTTCGACGCTCGACAAGGACGTGCGCGGCACTGCCGGAGCGACCGTCGCCTCGGCGCAGGATGTCGGCCGCCGAATCGCCGAGCGCGCCAAGGCCGCCGGCGTCACCCAGGTAATTTTCGACCGTGGCGGTTTCCTGTTCCACGGCCGCGTGAAGGCTCTCGCCGATGCCGCGCGCGAAGGCGGATTGGAGTTTTAAATGGCTGACGAAAAGACTGAGGGCGCATCGGTCCAGGACGGACCCGTCCAGGAAGCCCAGACCCAGGACGCCCCGACCGAGGGCCGCCGCGAGCGCGGCGCCCGTGGCGGGCGCGGCCGCGACGGCGGCAACCGCGACGGACGCGGCGGCCGCGGCCGCCGCGACGACCGCCGCGGCAGGGGCGGGGACGAGGAAGGCGGCGAGGAGCTGGTCGAGAAGCTGGTCCACATCAATCGCGTCTCGAAGACGGTGAAGGGCGGCAAGCGCTTCGGCTTCGCCGCGCTCGTGGTGGTCGGCGACGGCAAGGGCCGGGCCGGCTTCGGCCACGGCAAAGCGCGCGAAGTGCCGGAAGCGATCTCCAAGGCGACCGCCGCCGCCAAGAAGGCGATGGTCCGGGTGCCGCTGCGTGAAGGCCGCACGCTCCACCATGACGGCATGGGCCATTTCGGCGCCGGCCGCGTCTACGTCCGCACTGCTCCGGCGGGTACCGGCATCATCGCCGGCGGTCCGATGCGCGCCGTGTTCGAAAGCCTCGGCGTCGCCGACGTCGTGACCAAGTCGGTCGGCACGTCCAACCCCTACAACATGATCCGGGCGACCTTCGAGGCGCTGACGGAGCAGACCAGCCCCAAGTCGGTTGCGCAGCGCCGCGGCAAGAAGATCGCCGACCTGATGGCCCGCCGCGCCGGCGTCTCGGGCGCTGAAGCTTCGGCCGAGGCCGAAGCGGTTACGGAGTAAGCCAGGTGGCCACGATCAAGATCACCCAGACCGGGTCCCCGATCCGCCGCACGCCCGACCAGCGCAAGACGCTGATCGGGCTCGGCCTCAACAAGATGCACCGCACGGTCGAGCTTCAGGACACGCCAGAGGTCCGCGGCATGATCAGGAAGGTGCAGCATATGGTGACTGTCAGCGAATAGCTGACAGTCATCCCGGACTTGATCCGGGATCCAGCTTTTCTTCTTCGGCTGGACTGAAAAGAAGAAGCTGGGTTCCCGCTTTCGCGGGGACACGCTGAAGGCGGCACTGCCACCTTCAGCGGCGCGACAACAGCGAAAGCGAGTGCAAAAGACATGAAACTCAACGATCTTCGTGACAATCCCGGTGCCCGCAAGTCTCGGGTCCGAGTGGGCCGCGGCATCGGTTCTGGGCTCGGCAAGACCGGCGGCCGCGGCCAGAAGGGCCAGACCAGCCGCTCGGGCGTGTCGATCTTCGGCTTCGAGGGCGGCCAGATGCCGCTCCACATGCGGCTGCCGAAGCGCGGCTTCAACAACCCCTTCGCCAGGGATTATGCCGAGGTGAATGTCGGAGCGATCCAGAAGGCGCTCGATGCGGGCAAGCTCGACTCCAAGGGCACTGTCGATCATGCCGCCCTGAAGGCGGCCGGCCTCGCCCGCGGCGGCAAGGACGGCGTCCGCCTGCTCGGCAAGGGCGCCATCACGGCCAAGCTCGCCTTCCGCGTCGCCGGCGCCTCCGCCGGCGCCCGGGCCGCGGTCGAAAAGGCCGGAGGCTCGATCGAGGTGATCGAAGTCGTCCCGGCCGCCGAAAAGGCCGCTGCCAAGAAGGGCACGACCCGCGCCGCCGCCAGGAAGGCGAAAGCCTGATCTTCGTCGGCGGAGGCTGACAAGCCGCCACCGATCACTATATGAGAGGGCGCCCAACAAGGTACTACTTTGATGGGATCCAGCGGCGGGGGTTCTAAATCTTCCGCCGCCTTGTCTTTTTTCCGAGGTCGAATTTCCTATGGCATCGCAAGCCGAACAACTGGCAGCCAATCTCAGCCTGGCCAATTTCTCCAAGGCGACCGATCTCAAGAAGCGCCTCTGGTTCACGCTCGGTGCGCTGATCATCTTCCGCCTGCTGAGCTTCGTGCCGCTGCCGGGGATCGACCCGCGTGCTCTCGGCACTTTGTTCGACACCACCCGCGGCACCGTCCTCGACTTCTTCAACACCTTTTCGGGCGGCAGCCTCGAGCGGATGAGCCTGATCGCGCTCGGCGTGATGCCCTACATCACCGCCTCGATCGTGGTGCAGCTCGCGACGTCGATGTCGCCACAGCTCGCCCAGCTCAAGAAAGAGGGCGAGACGGGCCGCAAGAAGATCAACCAATATACGCGCTACGGCACCGTGCTGCTCTGCGCCATCCAGGGCTATTTCATCGCCGTCGGCCTCGAAGGCTGGGGCGCCGGCACCACCGGCTCGGCGGTACTGAACCCCGGCTGGATGTTCCGCGCGACCGTGGTCGTCAGCCTGATCGGCGGCACCATGTTCCTGATGTGGCTGGGCGAGCAGATCACCAGCCGCGGCATCGGCAACGGCGTATCGCTGATCATCATGGCGGGCATCGTCGCCCAGCTCCCCACCGCCCTCGCGCAGGTGTTCGAAGGCGGCCGCACCGGGGCGCTCGAGCCGGTCGTCATCGTCGGCGTCGTGCTGCTGGCGGTGGCGCTGGTGGGCTTCATCTGCTTCATGGAGCGCGCCCAGCGGCGAGTCCTCATCCAATATCCCAAGCGCCAAACCGCGCGCGGCATGATGCAGGCGGAACGTTCGCACCTGCCGCTCAAGATCAACACCGCGGGCGTGATCCCGCCGATCTTCGCTTCCTCGCTGCTCCTGATGCCGCTCACCATCGCGCAATTCGCCGGCAACCGTGTCGAGGGCGAGAGCACCTGGGGCGACATTCTCATCACCGTCACCACCGCGCTCCAGCACGGTGCGCCGCTCTACATGGCGCTCTATGCGTTCGGCATCATCTTCTTCTGCTTCTTCTACACCTCGGTCGTTTTCAACCCCGAGGAGACGGCGGATAACCTCAAGCGCTACGGCGGCTTCATCCCCGGCATCCGCCCGGGCAAGCGGACCGAGGAATATCTGGATTATGTGCTGACCCGGGTAACCGTGGTCGGCGCGGCCTACCTGACCTTGATCTGCCTCGTCCCCGAGTTCCTGATCGCGCGCGCGGGCATTCCTTTCTATCTCGGCGGCACCAGCCTGCTGATCGTAGTAAACGTGACGATGGACACGGTGACTCAGATCCAGAGCCATCTTATTGCCCACCAATATGGCGACCTCATCAAGAAGGCCAAGCTCAAGGGCGGACGCCCGCGCGGCTAGCGGAGCTCATGAAGGGGTGCTGCCATGAACATCATCCTGCTGGGCCCGCCGGGGGCCGGGAAGGGCACCCAGGCGAGCCGGCTCGAGGCCGAGCGCGGCATGGTCCAGCTCTCGACCGGCGATATGCTCCGGGCCGCAGTCAAGGCGGCGACTCCGGTCGGGCTTCAGGCCAAGGCCGTCATGGAGGCGGGCGAGCTGGTTTCCGACGATATCGTCAACGCCCTGATCGACGAACGCCTGGGTTCGCTGCAGCCGGTCCAAGGTGCGATCTTCGACGGCTATCCCCGCACGGCCGCGCAGGCCGTTTCGCTTGACGAGCTGCTGGCGGGGCATGGACGGCGGCTCAACCACGTCATCGAGATCGAAGTGGACGAGGAGGCGCTGGTCGACCGGATCACTGGCCGCTTCACCTGCGCGAAGTGCGGCGAAGGCTATCACGACCGCTACAAGCTGCCGCGCGAGGCCGTAGGGGCCGATCTTGCCTGCGAGGTGTGCGGCTCGACCGAATTCAAGCGCCGTCCCGACGATAATGAGGAGACGGTGCGCACCCGTCTTGCCGAATACCGCGCCAAGACCGCGCCGATCCTGCCTTATTACGAGGCGCGGAGCCTCGTCACCCGCGTCGACGGCATGGCTCCGATTACCGACGTCAGCCAGGCGATCGAACGCATCCTCGACGGCGCCTAGGCTCTTCCGCTACACTTCTCCTCGGCTGAGGGAGAGGCAAGATGAAGCGTATATGGTTGATCGGCATGAGCTTCTTCTGGGCGGCATCCGCGCAGGCGGAGGTGAAGTCCGCCTCGCCCGGCCATTTCGAAGTGGAGCAGAAGCTTGTCGTCGCTGCCGCGCCGGACGAGGCCTACGCGATGTTGGGGCGGATCGGCGAATGGTGGAGCAAGGATCATAGCTATTCGGGCGATGCTTCCAATCTAAGCCTCCACCTCGAGGCGGGCGGCTGCTTCTGCGAAAAGCTCAAGGGAGGCGGCACGGTCGAGCACCTCCGCATCGTCTATGCCGAGCCGGGAAAGAGGCTCCGCGCGACAGGCGGGCTGGGACCGCTGCAAGGCGAGGCGGTCGCCGCGACGCTCACCTGGTCGCTGAAGCCGGCGCCGGGAGGTACGGAGATCACTCAGAACTACCTCGTATCAGGGCACGTGCGGAGCGGCATGGAGAAGCTCGCGCCTTTGGTCGATCATGTGCTTTTGGAGCAACTTTCAGGCCTTCAGAGGCGTCTAACCCGCTGAAACAGTTTTAAGGTGGCGCACTGAAGTGGCCGATACGATCGTGACTCTCCTCGTGCCGCTCGTGAACGAGCCCGGCGAATGGCGCCCTGTAAAGGCGATGCGTCAGCGCGAGGACATCTATGTCATCCTCGGTCCGGTCGGCCCGGACGAGGAGTGGAAGTTTCCGCCCGGCACCATGGTCCGCCGGAAGGCCAAGATCATGTCCAATGGCAAGGAGGAAATGATCGCGACTCCGCTCTGAAGCGGGCGCTTCCACCTTGACTTGGCGCGCTTCCGAGCCTATTTCGCGCCCATCCCGTTCAACCGGTCACCCGGCGGCGCTCGTCTGCGCGCGTCGGCTTTGCCTGTTTTAGGGGTTTCAAAGCGCTGAGATGGGAGGGTGGCCAGCCTTCCTGTGGAGCAGGAGAAAGTATAAGATGGCACGTATTGCGGGTGTGAACATCCCGACCAACAAGCGCGTGGAGATCGCGCTCACCTATATCCACGGCATCGGCCGGACCAAGGCCAGGGAGATCACGACCAAGCTCGGCATCGCGCCCGAACGCCGCGTCCAGGACCTCACCGACCAGGAAGTGCTCCAGATCCGCGAGACGATCGACGCCGACTACACGGTCGAGGGCGACCTCCGCCGCGAGATCGCGATGAACATCAAGCGGCTGATGGACCTCGCTTCCTATCGCGGCCTCCGCCACCGCAAGGGCCTTCCGGTCCGCGGCCAGCGCACGCACACCAACGCGCGCACCCGCAAGGGCAAGGCCAAGCCGATCGCGGGCAAGAAGAAGTAAGCGGGCGCTTACTTCTCCGCCGGAGGCAGCTCCAGAAATACCGGGCTTCGACAGGCTCAGCCCGAACGGATTAGGGATTGAAAATTATGGCACGCGAACCTCAGCGCCTCAGAAGGCGCGAGCGCAAGAACATCACCGCCGGCGTCGCGCACGTGAACGCCAGCTTCAACAACACGATGATCACCATCACCGACGCGCAGGGCAATGCGATCGCCTGGTCGTCGGCCGGAATGATGGGCTTCAAGGGCTCGCGCAAGTCGACCCCCTATGCCGCCCAGGTCGCCGCGGAGGACGCGGGCAAGAAGGCCGCCGAGCACGGCGTCCGCACGCTCGAGGTCGAGGTCAAAGGACCCGGCTCCGGCCGGGAGAGCGCGCTCCGGGCGCTCCAGGCGGTCGGCTTCCAGATCACGTCGATCCGCGACGTGACCCCGATCCCGCACAACGGCGTGCGCCCCTCCAAGCGCCGCCGAGTCTAAGCGCTTCGGCCGAAGCGGTGCTTCGGCCGAGGGAAAAGAAGAAGTTCAAATAGGGAGGCCCGCCCCAAAGGCGCCCTCCCCAACCGCCAGAGGAACCACATGGCCGTCAACGCGAAAAACTGGCAGGAAATGAAGAAGCCCAACGC
>DATMJS010000087.1:0-7417 GCA_035553755.1 Allosphingosinicella sp. | reverse complement strand
CCGACGCCCGCAAGCGCCGCTGTCCCCAGGAACAGGCAGATGGCGAGCAGCCGGAGCCCGGCAAGCCCCCCGCGCAGATCGCGCAGCGCCAGGCGGAGCGGCAGGCTCAGGCGGCCCTCCGGTCAGACACGATCCTGCCGTCCTGCATTTCGAGGATCCGGCCGCAGCGGGCGGCGAGCGCGGGGTCATGGGTGATGACGAGCAGGGTCGCTCCGGTCTCCCGCTGCCGCGCGAACAGGAGGTCGAGGATGGCCGCACCGGTTTTCGCGTCGAGATTTCCCGTTGGCTCGTCGGCGAACAGTATCTCCGGCTTGGGCGCGGTCGCGCGCGCGATCGCCACACGCTGCTGCTCGCCCCCCGAAAGCTGCGGCGGATAATGGGAAAGCCGATGGCCGAGCCCGACTGCCTCAAGCTCGGACGTCGCGATGCCGAAGGCATTCGCTTCCCCCGCCAGCTCGAGCGGCACGGCGACATTCTCCTGCGCGGTCATGGTCGGCAGCAGGTGGAAGGCCTGGAGGACGATGCCGATGCGGCCGCGCCGGGCGCGCGAGAGGCCGTCCTCGTCGAGCGCGGTGAAATCCTGCCCGGCGACCTCGATCGAGCCGCCGGTCGCCCTTTCGAGCCCCGACAGGACCGCCATCAGCGAGGATTTGCCGGAGCCGGACGGGCCGAGCAAAGCGACGCTTTCGCCCTTTCCGACCCGCAGATCGATGCCCCTAAGGATATCGACGCGCGCCGCCCCGGAGCCGAGCGACAGGGTTACATTCGCGGCGTCGATCACAATATCAGGGCTGGTCATGAAAGGAGAGCGTTTCCGATGTCGTCACGGCTGCCATATGGCGTGCGCCGCTTGTTTGTCCATGCGGGGCTGGCCGCGATGACGGCCGCGGCAGCGCCGGCGGCGGCGCAGGACGTGCACATCCTCGCTTTCGGCGACAGCCTCACCGCGGGCTACGGCCTGCCGCGCGGGCAGGGCTTCGCGCCCCAGCTCGAGGACAGCCTCCGCCGCAACGGCATCCGGGCTTTCGTCACTGACGCCGGCGTGTCGGGCGATACCGCGGCGGCCGGACGCCGGCGGCTGCAATGGACGCTGGACGGGCTGAAGCGGAAGCCTGACCTTGCCATTGTCGCGCTTGGGGGCAACGACATGCTGCGCGCTCTCCCGCCCCGCCAGACGCGGGCCGACTTGGACGCGATCGTCGCCGAGATCAGGCGGCGGGAGATTGCCGTGGTGATTGCGGGCATGCTCGCCCCGCCCAATCTCGGCGTTCAATATCAGTCCGAGTTCAACAGCATCTTCCCCGACGTGGCGCGCAAATATGACGCCGCGCTCTACCCCTTCTTTCTCGCCAATGTGGCGGGCGACCGGCGATTGAACCTGCCGGACGGGGTCCATCCGAACTTTCAGGGGATAAAAAGAATGGTGAGCGGAATCCTGCCGACGGTGATGCAGGCGCTCGACCGCTGAGGCGCGGCCGTCAGCTGGCGAGAATGATCTCGTGGCCGAAGCGGATGCCGAGTTTGCCGTCGCGCGACCAGCGCACGAAGCCGTGCATGCGGCTGCAATTTTCGAACTGGATGATCAGGCTTTCGCCAAGCCGCGGCTGGATGTCGCATTCGATCTGCGTCCCGCGCGAGGAGATGTTCACCACGGGCACCGGATATTCACGCCCGCGGAAGGTGATCACCGCATTGTCGATAATGTCTTCGTAGCGCGCTTCCGAACGCTGCTCGTAAACGATTTCCGGAATCTCGACCGCGACGGCAGCGCTCTGATCCAGCATGACCCATCCCCTACCCAGCTAAGGAGCAGAGGATGCGCACAAATTAATTACCGAAATCCTAGCAGGGTTGAGAACGGCGTCATCAGGAGCCGTTCTCCCAATAATAAGGCTGCCGCTTTCGGGTGCCGGTGACCTCCTCGTTCAGCGTCTGCGCGTCGTAAAGCCGACCGTTCAGCATTACTCGGTCGATCTTCTCGGTGTTGCGTATATCCTGCGTCGGATCTGCATCGAGGATGACGAGGTCGGCCAGCTTGCCGGGCTCCAGCGAGCCTATGTCGCGGAAGCCGAGAGCGCGTGCCGGAGTGATCGTCGCCGCCCTCAGAGCCTCAAGCGGAGTCATTCCGCCGCGAACGAACGACCACATTTCCCAATGCGCCGCCAGCCCCTGCTGCTGTCCGTGCGCGCCGATCGACACCGGCACGCCGCGGTCCGACAGCATGTCGGCGGTGCGCGCGCTCACCGCGTCCACATAATCCTCCACCGGAGCCCGAGTCACTCGGACCAACTCGGGATTGAGCACGTGCGCTGGAACGTAGCGGGTGAGCAAGGGATGTTCCCACACCCTGCTTTCCTGGATCCAGTAAGGCTCGCCGCCGAGGCCGCCATAGGTGACGCCGAGCGTCGGCGTGTAGCCGACCTTGGTCTGGCTGAAGAAGCTCAGCACATCCTCGTAGAGCATCGCCTGCGGGATATTGTGCTCGAGCGTCGTGTTGCCGTCGGCGATCAGCGCCATGTCCATGTTGAACTGCGAACCGCCCTCGGCGACCACGGCGATGTTCTCGGCGAGCGCCGCGGCGACCACCTGCTGGCGCTGATCGCGGCGCGGCTGGTTGTAATTCTTGATGCTGTGCGCGCCCTGCGCCTTGAGACGGCGGATGTGCGCCAGCGCGTCCTCCAGGCTGTCGATCACCGCGTAGCGGCCCGGCGACTTGGCGCCGTAGACGATCTCGCCGGTCGAGAAGGTACGCGGTGCGAGCAGTATGCCCGCGCGCTGCATCTCGGCGGCCGGGAAGATTTCGCTCGACGTGCTCGACGGGTCGTGGACCGTGGTGACTCCGAAGGCGAGGTGCGCGTGCGCGTCCCAATTCTGCTGGGGCACGAGATCGTCGTCGCCCTGCGCGCCGTGCGCGTGCGCGTCGATGAAGCCGGGAACGATGGTCTTGCCGCTGACGTCGACCGTCCGGGCACCCGCGGGGACCGCCACTTCGCCGCGGCGGCCGACCGCGCGGATGCGGTTGTCCTCGACCAAAATCACGCCGTCCTCGATGATCCCGCCGGCATCGTTCGCCATGGTGACGAGCCTGGCCCCGGTGAGCGCCACCAGGCCCTGCGGCTTGTCCGCCGGGGCGGTGACCGTCATCGCCACGCCGGTCTTGGGCGCGGTGTAGGTCGCTCCGCCGCCGGTACTGATCGCCGCCGAGGCGTCAGCCGAATAGAGCGTCGGCCCGAGGCTCCAGGCGAGACTGCGCCCGCCGCGGCCCCAGTGGAAATACTGGCCGCCGTCGCCGCTCACGCGGGTGACCGGCATCTGCTTCGCACTAGCGCCAAGGTCCAGCGTCTTCGCTCCCTGGAAGAAGGGGGCGACGAAGACATTGTAGTTTTCGCGGAAGGCAATGTGCTCGCCGGTGGGCGAAACCTGATAGCCGGTGACGAGGTCGCCCTGCGCGTGAGTGCGCCGATCCTTGCCGTTCGTCTCGACGCTGATCAGCTTCAGCTTCTGGTCCTCATTGACCTCCAGATAGATACGATCGCCGGTCGCGCCGTAATGCGGATTGCCGCCGCTGGCCATCAGCCGCACCTGCTCGCCGCCGCCCGCCGGCATGCGGAACACGCCGGGATTTTCCGACCAGCGATCGGAAGTCAGATAACCGCCGCCGCCGCGCTCGAACACAATGGTGCTTCCGTCCGGGGAAAAATGCGGACGCCGGTAATGGCCGGGCTGGTTGGTGACGGCGCGCGCGCTGCCGCCGCTCGCCGCGACGGTGCGGATTTCGCCAAGCCTCTGGTCGTTCCAGCTCACGAAGACGATCCGCCGGCCGTCGCGCGACCAGCTCGGATCGAGCTGGAAATCGTTGTCGCGGGGAGTCAGCAGGCGCGGTGCGCCGCCGGCCATATCCTTGATGTAGAGCCGGCCCATGCTTTCGAACACAAGGCGGCTGCCGTCCGGGGAGACTGTCGCAAAGCGCGGCATCTTGCTGACGACGACATCCTGCCAGGCATCGACCTGCGGGCGCGGCGGATCGACGACGTCGCGGCTGTCCGATACCTGGAACGGGATTTCGGCCGCACCCGATCCATCCAGATTCACCCGCCGGATCTTGCCGCCCGCCCAGAACAGGATCGAACGGCTGTCGGGCGTCCAGTCCATGTTGGGATAGACGCCGGTGATCGCCCAGGTCTCCTGCATGTCCTGGTCGAGAGCGTCGTAGATCTTGCGCTCCTCGCCCGAGCGAAGATCCTTTACATAAAGCTTCGACTTCGCCCGTTCGCGGCGAACGAACGCGAGATATTTGCCGTCGGGCGAAGGCGCGGGCCGGACCGAGCCGCCGGGGCCGGAGGCGACCGTGGTGCGTTCGCCGGTCTTTAGGTCATAGCGTTCGATCGCGAACAGCTGCTGGTTTGAATTCTGCGCATATTGGAAGGTGCCGCCCGGCGTGGTGTCGCGGCTGAAATAGATGCCGCTGCCGTCGGGAGTGAACATCGGCTCGCCGAGCTCCTTCTGGTGCTGCGGGTTGGGCCGTTCGACGAGGGCGACGCCGCCGCCGCCGCCGACATGGTACATCCACACCTCGCCGGTGCCGGCCGAGCGCTGGGTCGTGAAATGCTTTCGGGCCGCGATGTAGCGCCCGTCCGGGCTCCAGGTCGGGTTGTTGAGCAGCGTGAAGGTTTCTTTGGTGAGCTGGCGCTTGCCCGATCCGTCGATATTCATGATCCAGATATTGTCGCCGCCCCCGCGGTCGGAGGTGAAGGCGATCTGGCGCCCGTCGGGCGAGAAGCGCGGCTGGACCTCGAACGGCATGCCTTCGGCGATGCGCGTCGCCCGGCCGCCCGTGATCGGCATGGTGTAGATGTCGCCCAGGAGATCGAAGGCGATGGTGCGGCCGTCGGGACTTACGTCGAGGTTCATCCAGGTGCCCTCACTGACGTTGATCGGCACCTGACGAGTGGTGAGCGGCGGCGCCGCGACATCCCACTTCTTGGCAGCCTGATCCTTGTCCTTGTCCTGCGCGAGCGCCGTGGTTGACATGAGCAGCAGGGAAAGGGCGGCAATGCCTTTGATCATGGGAAGCTCGCGTAGTTTGGGTGAGGAAGGAAACTGCAGGCTGCAACATGCACGCGGCGCGCGCAAGCCGCCCTAGACCATGAAAATTAGCCTAATCTGAATTATATTGATTGAATAATCCGGAACCCCCTCTTCGTTTTAGCCGTTCGTTTGCGGACTGTTAGCAATCCGGAACGAAACTGATGAACCATAGCGAGGCGGAGACCGCATCGACGAAACTGGAGCTGTGGGGGGGAGTCGAATGTACCGTCGTCCGCCTCGGCGGCGACTATCGGGACCAAAGCGTCGAAACAGGCCACGCCTCGCGCGACGGAGACATCGATCTGATCGCTAGGCTTGGCGTGAAGGCGGTGCGCTACCCGATCCTCTGGGAAAATGTCGCCCCCGAGCGGCCGGACGAACTCGACTTCACCTGGATCGACCGGAGGCTGGGAATGCTGCGCGATCGCGGCATACGTGTGATCGGCGGCCTGCTCCACCACGGTTCGGGGCCGCGCTACACCGAGCTGCTCGACCCGGACTTCCCTGAAAAGCTTGCGGATTATGCCGCGCGTGTCGCCGAACGCTATCCCTGGATCGAGGATTGGACTCCGGTCAACGAGCCGCTGACCACGGCCCGCTTCTCCGCCCTCTACGGCCACTGGTATCCGCACAAACGTGACTATCCCTCCTTCCTTCGTGCGCTCGTCAACCAGTGCAAGGGAACGCTCGAAGCGATGCGCTCAATCCGGCGGATCATTCCGGGCGCGCGGCTCGTCCAGACCGAAGACCTCGGCAAGACCTTCTCCACCGCGCCGCTCCGCTATCAGGCGGCGCATGAGAATGAGCGGCGCTGGCTGAGCCTGGATCTGCTCTGCGGCAAAATCGATAGCCGGCACAAGATGCACCACCTCCTGCTCGGCGCCGGCATCGGCTGGGAGGAAATCGAAATGTTCGCGGGCGGCGAGGCAAAGCCGGACCTTCTGGGCATCAACCACTATCTCACCAGCGAGCGCTTCCTCGATCACCGCACCCATCTCTACCCGGGCCATGAAGTCGGCGGGAACGGCCGCGACTCCTATGTCGATGCCGAGGCGGTTCGGGTGAAGCGCTGCGAGAACGATACTGGCTTCGGACCGCGGCTGCGCGAAGCCTGGGAACGCTACCGCATCCCGATGGCGATCACCGAAGTGCACCACGGCTGCCACCGCGACGAGCAGCTGCGCTGGTTCGCGGAAGTGTGGAATACGTCCAAAGAGCTTCGCGCCAAAGGCGTCGACCTGCGCGCCGTCACCATCTGGTCGATGTTCGGCAATGTCGACTGGCGCTTCCTGCTGACCGAGAAGAGAGGCTTCTACGACACCGGCGCGTTCGACGCGCGGAGCGGCATTCCCCGGCCGACCGTCGTCGCCGAGGCGGCGAAGGCCTACGGCCACGGCGAGGATTTCGACCACCCGGTGCTCGACGCCCCCGGCTGGTGGCGCCGCCCGCCTCGGCTCTATCCGTGGAACGGGCGCTGCAAGCCGCTGGAATGGAACGGCCGCAAGCTGCTGATCACCGGCGCGACCGGGACGCTCGGAAGGGCCTTCGCGCGCATTTGCGAGGAGCGGGCGCTCCCCTTCTGTCTCACCAGCCGCGAAGAGCTCGACATCACCAATGATCGATCGATCGCGCGCGCGATAGAGAAGTTCCAGCCTTGGGCGATTATCAACACGGCAGGTTTCGTTCGCGTTGCCGACGCGGAGCGGGAGAAGAGCGCCTGCCTCGACTCCAATGCGGAAGGGCCGCGCAAGCTCGCCCACGCCTGCGCGAAGGCGGGGCTGCCGCTGGTCACCTTCTCCTCCGATCTCGTTTTCGACGGAAAGCTAGGCCGGCCCTATGTCGAGAGCGACCCGACTGCGCCGGGCAACGTCTACGGCACCAGCAAGGCCGAGGCGGAACGGCATGTGCTCGAGCTTTGGGAAAAGGCGCTGGTCGTCCGCACCAGCGCGTTCTTCGGTCCCTGGGACCGCTACAATTTCGCCTGGAACGTGCTGAACCAGATCGCGCGCGGCGAGCCGGTGCTCGCCTGCCGGAGGACCGAAGTGTCTCCCACTTTCGTCCCGGACCTCGTTCACGCGACGCTCGACCTGCTGATCGACGGCGAGACCGGCATCTGGCATCTTGCCAATCAGGGCGGGCTCAGCTGGCATGCCTTCGCGCACAAGGTGGCGGAAGGCGCGGGCTATGACAGCTCGCTCATCCTGCCGCTCGAAAAGCAACCGCGGACCAGCACGGTACTTTCAAGCGAGCGCGGCATCATGCTCCGCCCGCTCGACGAGGCGATCGACGACTATCTGCGCCAGATCGCCGAGCATCTGGAGCCTGCCGG
>DATMJS010000086.1:0-3088 GCA_035553755.1 Allosphingosinicella sp. | reverse complement strand
GCTTCAGTTCGTCGCGGCTGCCGATATCGTGCCCGACGCGGTGGCCGGAGCGGTTGCCGTGGCTCGGCGCCTCTTCCATATTCTCGATGAGATCGCTGTCGTCGTGGCGGCGGGCGGTTTCGGCGCGTTCGTTCGAGCGGTCATTCTCGTTGTTCATGATGCTCTCCTTCAGCGGACTCAATGACGGAGGCGCGGCGGCGTTCCCTTCTGGCGGACGAGCCGAACGAGACCGAGCGTCCAGAGGAGCCCGAACGCCCAGCCGCCGGCCACGTCGCTCGGCCAGTGAACCCCGAGGACGATCCGGCTGAGGCCGACGACGAGCGAGAGGAGCAAAGCGGCGGCGATCGCCAGTGGGCGCGGAGCGAGCAGCAGCGCTATGGCCAGATAAACGATCATCGAGTTGGCCGCATGGCCGCTGGGAAAGCTCAGCGAATGGACCTCGACGAGGTGGTCCAGCTCGGGCCGGAGGCGCGCTGTCAGATATTTCTGCAGATCCACCATCAGCCGGCCGCCGAGGACGATTGCGATCAGCAGCAGCGCCTCGCGCACCCGGCGGCGCAGCAGGAGATACGAGGCGGCCAGCGCGGTGAAGAGGGTGAGGAGCGCCCAGCCGCCCATTTGGGTGACGAGGGCGGCCGCAGCGGCAAGCCCGGGGCGGCCGCCGGCGTAAAGGAGGTTCAGGATATGCCTGTCGGCATGCCAGAGCTCTCCGCCCAGCAGCAGCATCGCCAGCCAGAGGAGGGCGAGGGCGGTGAGCGGCAGGAGACTTCGTACGGACATAGGAGACGATTCTGGTGAGCCCTGCTGGATTCGAACCAGCGACCTACTGATTAAAAGTCAGTTGCTCTACCGACTGAGCTAAGGGCCCTACCAGAGCGGCTCACCTAGGCGCGGCGTCCGTGACGGTCAACCGGCGTTCGCGCGGCTTGGCGGGCGGCGAGCTGGCGGACGGTGAGGCCGGTCATCGGATCGCGCCAGCCGGGGGCGATCTCCGCCAGCGGCTCAAGCACGAAGCGGCGCGTGCGGAAGGAAGGGTGGGGGATGACGAGGCCCGCGCCTTCCCACGCGCCTTCCGACCAGAGGATGATGTCGAGGTCGAGCACGCGCGGGCCCCAGCGGCGGCCGGGGCGGCGGCCGAACCATTCTTCGGTTGCCTTGAGCTGCTTGAGCAGGTCGGGCGGATCGAGCGAAGCGCTGACGAGCGCGGCGGCATTGGCGAAGGCGCGGCCGGCGGGGCCAAGCGCGGGCGTGGCGCGGACGGCGGAAAGCGCCTCGACGTCGAATCCCTGCTCCTCGATGGCGGCGACCGCCGCCCGCAGCGTCTCCGCCGGAGCGCCGTGACGGCCGTGGCGACGGTTGGAGCCGAGGGCGATGGCATAGCTTGTAAGGGCCATGCCCCGCCGCCTAAAGCCTTGCCATGTTCGACGCCAGCCTGCTCGCTCCCAGCCCGGTCCCGGACGCCGAACCGCCGCGCGACTGCCCGCTCTGCCCGCGGCTGGTGGCCTTCCGGGAGGCGCTGAGGGCCGAGCATCCCGACTGGTGGAACGCGCCGGTGCCAAGCTTCGGCGACCCCGACGCGTGGCTGGCGATCGTCGGACTGGCCCCCGGCAAGCATGGCGCGAACCGCACCGGTCGGCCGTTCACCGGCGATCATGCCGGGCTGCTGCTCTACGACACGCTCCTGAAGCTGGGGCTGGCGGAAGGAAGCTATGAGGAGCGGATCGACGATACGCTGCGGCTGAAAGGCGTGGCCATCGTCAATTCGGTCCGCTGCCTGCCGCCGCAGAACAAGCCCACGCCGGAGGAGATCGCCACTTGCCGCGCTTATTACACGCTGTCGCTCGCCGGATTGCGCAACGCGAAGGTGCTGGTCGCGCTGGGCCAGATCGCGCATGGCTCGGCGGTTCGAACGGCGGGCGGGAAGCTGTCGGCGCACAAATTCGGCCACCTCGCCGAGCATCGCCTGCCGGACGGCCGCATCCTCATCGATAGCTACCATTGCTCGCGCTACAACCAGAATACCGGCCGGCTGACGGCGGAGATGTTCGAAGCTGTGTTTGAGCGCGCGCTGGAGCTGCGGCCTTAAATATCCTGCGTCAAGCGGCCGTAAAGTTCGGGCCTGCGGTCGCGGAAGAAGCCGAAGGCGGCGCGGTGGGCTTTCGCCTGCTTCAAATCGAGCTCGGCGGTGAGGACGCCAGTTTCGGTGGCTCCGAACTCCGCGAGGATGTCGCCGCGTTCGTCGCAGATGAAGCTGTGGCCGTAGAAGCGCTGGCCGTGCTCGGTGCCGATGCGGTTGGCGGCGACCACCGGCACGACGTTGGAGACCGCATGGCCGATCATCGCTCGGCGCCACATGCGGCTGGTATCGAGATCCGGGTCGTGCGGCTCGGTGCCGATCGCGGTCGGGAAGATCAGGATCTCCGCGCCTTCCAGCATCAGCGCGCGCGCCGTCTCCGGATACCATTGGTCCCAGCAGACCGCGGGGCCAACCCGCCCGAACGGCGTTTTGAAGGTCTTGAAGCCGGTATTGCCGGGGCGGAAGTAGAATTTCTCCGAATAGCCGGGGCCGTCCGGAATGTGGCTCTTCCGGTAGACGCCCATCACCTCGCCTTTGTCGTCGATCATGGCGAGGCTGTTGTAATGATGATGCCCGTCCGCCTCGAAGAAGCTGGTCGGGATATGGACCTGGAGCTCGGCCGCCAGCTTCTGCATCGCCAGCACCGCGGGGTGCTCCGCGGCGGGCAGGGCGCGGGTGAAATGGCCCTCGTCCTGCGTTCGGCAGAAATAATGGCCTTCGAACAGCTCGGGCGGAAGGATCAGCTTCGCGCCTTTACCGGCCGCTTCCCGGACGAGCTCGGTTACAGCGGCGATATTCGCCTGGACGTCGTCGCTGAAGGCGAGCTGGAGCGCGGCAACGGTGACTTTGGTCATCTGGGCACCTGCTGGCTGATGCAATGGAAGCTGCCGCCGCCGGTCAGCACATGATCGGCCCTTAAGCCCACGGCCTTGCGGCCGGGGAACAGCGCGCCGATCGCTTCCACGGCGGCATCGTCGTTGGGCGCGCCGTAGAGCGGGACCACGACCGCCG
>DATMJS010000085.1:0-6718 GCA_035553755.1 Allosphingosinicella sp. | reverse complement strand
GGCGATGCGACCCTGCTCGGGCTCGATTTCCGCATCATCGACACCGCAGGCTATGAGGATGAGGATCCCGAGACGCTGCCCGGACGCATGCGCGCGCAGACCGTCGCCGCCGTCCGCGAAGCCGACGCCGCCCTGTTCCTGATCGACGCCCGCGCCGGCGTCACTCCGCTCGACGAGGAGATCGGCCGCTGGCTCCGGAGCGAGACCACGCCCGTCATTCTTGCCGCCAACAAGGCGGAAGGGCGCGCGGGGGAAAGCGGCATCCTCGAAGCCTATGCGCTCGGCCTGGGCGAACCGATCGCGATCAGCGCCGAGCATGGCGAGGGCGTGGTCGACCTGTTCGAGCATTTGAGGCCCCATATCGAGCGCGAGGAGGGCGAGGAGGAAGAGGGCGAGGGGGAAGGTCCGCTCAAGCTTGCCATCGTCGGCCGCCCCAATGCGGGCAAGTCGACGCTGATCAACCGCCTGCTCGAGCAGGAAAGGCTGATCACCGGCCCGGAAGCGGGGATCACCCGCGATTCCATCGCGATAGACTGGGAATGGCGAGGGCAGGACGGCAGCGTGCGCCCGGTGCGCCTCATCGACACCGCGGGAATGCGCAAGAAGGCGCGGGTGCAGGACAAGCTCGAGAAGCTGTCGGTCGCCGATGCGCGGCGGGCGGTGGACTTCGCGGAAGTCGTGGTGCTGCTGCTCGACGCGACGCTCGGCCTCGAATCGCAGGATCTGCGCATAGCCGACAAAGTCCTCCAGGAAGGCCGCGCCCTCATCATCGCGATCAACAAATGGGACGTGGCGGAAAATCAGAGCTCGCTCTTCCAGGGGATAAGGGCGGCGCTCGAGGAGGGGCTCGCCCAGGCGCGGGGAGTGCCTCTGCTCGCCGTTTCCGCGCGTACGGGCAAGGGGCTCGACCAGCTGCTCGCCGCCGCCTTCGAGGTGCGGGAAATATGGTCGAAGCGCGTTTCCACGGGCGAGCTTAACCGCTGGTTCGAGCAGGCGGTCGAGAACAACCCGCCGCCCGCGCCCGGCGGCAAGCGCATCAAGCTGCGCTATATCACCCAGGTCAACACCCGCCCGCCGAGCTTCGTCATCTTCGGAACGCGGGTCGACCAGCTCCCCGAAAGCTACAAACGCTACCTGGTGAACGGCATCAGGAAGGATCTGGGCTTCGGGGCGGTGCCGGTGCGGCTGGCGACGCGGGCGCCCAAGAACCCGTTCGACCGGTGAGCCAGGCCCCGCATCGCCGATTCCACGGCCTGCTCTGCCCTGGCGCGCGTTTGCCTTAGCCGCGCCCGCGTGGAAGCCGCGTTCGACGTTCGGCTCGGCTGATACGTCAACCGGCTGTTTACCGGCCGCGCTTAGACTGGCTGCCGAAAGGATCGGAAATTTGAGCGAAGGATACGGCGCAGTCATCGACTGGGGCATGTTCGCGCGCACCCGTACGGAGCTTGGCGCCGGCTTCGTGCGGATAGTCGGTTATTTCCGCGAGGATGGCGAGAAGTCGGTCGCCCGCATCGAGGAGGCGATGCAGCGCAAGGACACGGTCGCGCTCGTCCTTCCCGCCCATACGCTCAAGACCGAGGCCCGCCAGTTCGGGGCCGAAGCTCTCGGCTCGATCGCCGAGGAAATCGAATTCGCCGCGCGCCGTGCGGTCGAGATGCGCCTTTTCCCGGACGACCTCATTCCCACTGTGGCGAAGCTTCGCCCGCTCTATCTCGAAACGGTGGGGTTGCTCGAAAGGGAGATCAACCCGCTCGCCCAGCGTCGTCCCGCCTTCGGCAGGGCCGGTGCCCACAACCAGAGCTTCGGACGGGTCTGAGCCTATTCGGCGGGCGCGGCAAGCGGCTTGCGCATCGGCTCGAGACGCCAGCGCGACAGCGAGCGCCACAGCCATTCGAACGGTCCATACTGGTTCCGCTCGAGCCACGGCTTCGACCAGAGCAGCATCAGGCCCCACATGGCGATCACCACCAGCCACAGCTCGATGCGGCTGAACCGGCCGTAAAAACCCGCGCCCCAGCCGTAGAAGAAAGCGGTCATCAGAAGGCTGGTGCCGAGATAGTTGGTGAAGGCGGCGCGGCCGGCGGCGGCGATCCGTTCGACCAGCGCGCCCCCGCGGCGGGTGAGCAGGATGATCAGCGCGGCGGTGGCTACGATCATCAGCGGGCGGAAGGGGACCGTTGCCGCCATCGAGAGCGCGAAAATCATTGGAACGCTGAAGCCGTCCGACAGCAGCCCCCAGGCGAGGAGGGCGTAGATGGGAATGCCGATGCCGAAGCCAATAAGCGCGGCCCGGCGATAGCGGGCGTCTTCCCAGGCGCCGGTGAGGAAGCCCGATTTCAGTGCCGCCATGCCGAGCAGCATATAGCCGAGCGTCTCCCAGCCGAAGAGCATAAGTCCCACGAACGGGTCGAAGAGGTTCGTCGAAAGCTGGTGCGAGGCGATGCCGCTGAAGCCGCCGGTGAAGATCGCCATCTTGTTTGCGAGCACCTCGGCCGTGGGCACGGCGAAATCGACCTTCATCGCCTGCCACTGGCGGATCGCCTCCGCGCTTGCGTTAGGTGCCGAGGCTGCCTGGCTGGCGCCGTAGAAGGCGAAGGCGAAGAAGGCGAACAGCAGCAACTGGATGAGGACGAGGGCGACGCCCCAGACGACCAGACTGCGCGGCGTCTTGTTCCTGAAGAAGAAGGCCAGCATTCCGACCATCGCATACAGGGACAGAATGTCGCCGAACCAGATGAAGTAGAAATGGAGGAGGCCGAACACCAGCAGCCAGATCATCCGCCGGTAATGGATCGAGGCGGGGCTTCGTCCGCTTGCCGCCGCGCGGTCCATCACGAGGAGGATGCTCGCGCCGAACAGAAAGGAGAAGAGCCCCCGCATCTTGCCGTCGATCAGGACGAAGCTGAACGCCCAGGAGGCGAGGTCCGCGTTGGATTCCAGGCCGTAGGCGTAAGGGTTCATGTACGCCTGGAACGGCATGGCGAAGGCGACGATGTTCATCGCCAAAATGCCCATCACCGCGACGCCCCGGACGATGTCGAGCGTGAGGATGCGCGGCGCGGCTTCGGTCGTAGCGGTCATTCGGAACCCCCTCCGGATGATTAGGCCGCAAAGCCTATATCATAGGCGTTTCGCTGGATAGCCTTCGCTCGACCGACCGACGAACGGCCTTCAATCCTCCGCCGGCTTCGACTGGAGCTGGATATAATTCTGCAGTCCCATGTTCGCGATCATCAGGAGCTGGGTTTCGAGCGTATCGACATGCTCCTCCTCGTTTTCGAGGATGTCCGTGAAAAGGTCGCGGCTGACATAGTCGCGCTTGGTTTCGCAATATTCGATCGCGTTCCGAAGCTGGACCAGAGCCTCGCGTTCGAGTTCGAGGTCCGCCTTCAGCACTTCCTCGACCGTCTCGCCGATGCGCAGGCGCCCCAGCATCTGGAAATTGGGCAGGCCGTCGAGAAAGAGGATGCGCTCGGACAAGCGATCCGCATGCTTCATCTCGTCGATCGATTCCTCGCGCTCGAATTTGGCGAGGCGCTCGATCCCCCAATTGTCGAGCAGGCGGTAGTGCAGCCAATATTGGTTGACCGCGGTGAGCTCGTTGCGGAGCGCCTCGTTGAGGAACTCGATAACCTTGTCGTCACCTTTCATATCGACCTCCCTGTCGGGGAGGCAGATACGCCTATCCGGCGGCTATGGAAACGGAAAAATTGGCGGAAAACTGCGGAAAAATCTGCTCTTGCTAGGCAGTCGCACTTTCCGAGGAGATGATCTGGCGCGCAAATGAGAAGCATTGTCCGCAGCGCGGCTTGCGACCCATCTGGGCATAGGCGCTGGACGGGCAGGTGGCGCCGCCGCGCGCCGCCTTGCGTACGTCGGTTTCGCGAATCGCGTTGCAGATACAAACGATCATGGTGATCGGAAATACAGCTAATGCGAATAACTCGCAATAGCTAAAGGAGATCCCTTCTGACCACCAGCTTCAGTTCGCCAGCGGCGTCCCTGAATAGCCGGCCGTCACTTAGGCTACCGTGGGCGCACCGCCCATGAGGCTGGGGAAGAAGCCTTCGTGGGCGCGGCGGAGATCGCCCAGCGAGGCGGAAGATGCGCCGGAGATCCGGATGTCCGTGCCGCCCACCGATCCGAGGAAGCTGTGCGGCACCTTCGCTGCGGAGAGGGCCCGGACGACAGGATCGGAATTGGACGTGGTGACGATGTAGCGGCCCTGGTCCTCGCCGAAGAGGAAGGCGTGGAGGTCCGGGCGGTCCAGCGTCAGCCTGTCCAGCTTCGCGCCGAGGCGGCCGGCGAGCGCCATTTCGGCAAGGGCTACGAGCAGACCGCCGTCGGAGACGTCGTGCACGGCGGTGACGAGGCCGTCGGCGATCAGAGCACGTATGCAATCGCCGCTCCGCCGCTCCGCCGCCAGATCGACGGGAGGGGGCGCGCCTTCTTCGCGGCCCGCAATCTCGCGCAGCCAGAGGGACTGGCCGAGATGGCCTTCGGTGTCGCCGATCAGCCAGATGTCGTCGCCGTCATTCCTGAAGGCGAGGGTGGCTGACCGGGAATGATCGGCGAGCAGGCCGATGCCGCCTATGGCAGGCGTGGGGAGGATGGCACTGCCGCCGCCGGTCGCCTTGCTCTCATTGTAGAGGGAGACGTTGCCGGAAACGATCGGAAAATCGAGCGCGCGGCAGGCCTCGGCCATGCCTTCGAGGCAGCCGACGATCTGCGCCATGATCTCCGGGCGCTGCGGATTGGCGAAATTGAGGCAGTTGGTGATCGCGATCGGGGACGAGCCGACGGCGGTCAGGTTGCGCCAGCATTCGGCGACGGCCTGCTTGCCGCCTTCGACCGGATCGGCGAAGCAGTAGCGCGGCGTTACGTCGGTCGAGATGGCGAGCGCCTTCGCCGTGCCGTGGACGCGGACCACCGCTGCGTCGCCGCCCGGCCGCTGGACGGTGTCGGCGCCGACCATGTGGTCGTACTGCTCCCAGATCCAGCGGCGGCTGGCGAGGTCGGGCGAGCCCATAAGCTTGATGAGGTCGGCGGCTATGTCGCCGCTTTCAGGCACCTCGCCGAGCGGCTTCACGCCGCTCCAGGCCTTATATTCCTCCTGCGTGACGTAGGGCCGGTCGTAGAGCGGCGCTTCGTCGGCGAGCGGGGCGAGCGGGATGTCGGCGACCACCTCGCCGTTCCACCTGAGCACCATATGGCCGGTATCGGTGACCCGGCCGATGACCGCGAAGTCGAGCTCCCATTTGCGGAAGATGGCTTCGGCCTCGGCTTCGCGGCCGGGCTTCAGCACCATCAGCATCCGCTCCTGCGATTCCGACAGCATCATCTCGTAAGGGGTCATTCCCTCTTCGCGGCAGGGAACGGCGTTCATGTCGAGCTCGATTCCGACGCCGCCCTTGGACGCCATTTCGACCGACGAGGAGGTGAGGCCGGCCGCGCCCATGTCCTGGATGGCGACGATCGCGTCCGAAGCCATCAATTCGAGGCAAGCCTCGATAAGGAGCTTTTCGGTGAAAGGATCGCCGACCTGGACGGTGGGGCGCTTCTCCTCCGAATCCTCGGAGAAGTCGGCCGACGCCATCGTCGCGCCGTGGATGCCGTCGCGGCCGGTCCTGGAGCCGACATAGACGATCGGGTTCCCGACGCCGGACGCGGCCGAATAGAAGATCCTGTCCTGCTCGGCGATGCCGACGGTCATCGCGTTGACCAGGATGTTGCCGTCATAGGCGCGGTGGAAATTGACCTCGCCGCCGACGGTGGGGACCCCGACGCAATTGCCGTAGCCGCCGATGCCGGAGACGACGCCGGCGATCAGGTGCCGCATCCTGGGATGATCGGGGCGTCCGAAGCGGAGCGCGTTCATGTTGGCGATCGGGCGCGCGCCCATGGTGAAGACGTCGCGCAATATGCCGCCGACGCCGGTGGCCGCGCCCTGATAAGGCTCGATATAGGAGGGGTGGTTGTGGCTCTCCATCTTGAAGATCGCCGCCTGTCCGTCGCCGATATCGACCACGCCCGCATTCTCGCCCGGACCCTGAATCACCTGCGGCCCCGTCGTCGGCAGCTTCTTCAGGTGGATGCGCGACGATTTATAGGAGCAATGTTCCGACCACATGACCGAGAAAATGCCGAGCTCGGTGAGGTTCGGCTCGCGCCCCATCGCGTGGAGGACGCGCTCATATTCCTCGGGGGAAAGGCCGTGCTCGGCGACGATGTCGGGAGTGATGGGGGATTCGCTCATGGCGCGCCTGTTAGCGGGGCGGGCGCGGCTTGTCTAAAGGCGGCTGGAGGCAGATAATCTCCTCCTTTCACACGAGGGAGGTGCTTTCATGAGCGTGAACCCCATTCCGGACGGCTATCACAGCGTCACGCCCTACCTGATCGTCGACGGCGCCGCGCGGGCGATCGATTTCTACCGCGAGGCGTTCGGCGCGGCCGAGGTGCTGCGCATGCCGATGGGCGATTCCGGCAAGCTGGCGCATGCCGAAATCAAAATAGGCGATTCCCACGTCATGCTGTCGGACGAGTGGCCGGACATGAACCTGCTCGGTCCCGCGCGGCGGGGCGGTGCGACGGCAAGCCTGATGATCTATCTCGCCGATGTGGACGGCGCGTTCCATCGCGCGATCGCTGCCGGGGCGATCGAGGAGCGGCCGGTGGCGGACCAGTTCTGGGGCGACCGGATGGGCACGGTCGTCGATCC
>DATMJS010000084.1:0-14115 GCA_035553755.1 Allosphingosinicella sp. | reverse complement strand
GCGCACCGAAGGAAGCGGGTCCCCGTCGCCCACCCTTCCTTCCAGGATGGAAGCGGCGATACTGTCGCGCAGGCGCAGATAAACTGGACGATCGTCATTGCTCATTGCGTTATGGTGTCCTAATACAGCTATTCAGTCAAGCGGTTACGTACTTATCCTGTTCGGATATGTATCATAAGCCCGCGTAAGGGGACTCCCACTTCGAGCCACTCACAGGAAGATCAGAGGTTCGATGCCCTTCTAAAGGCTATGGTGCAGGAGAGGCGCCTAAGCGGGTTATGGCCGCGGAAGGTGAGCAACCAACTCCGCAACCTTCTCGGGCTCCGTCTCAATCAGACGAAGATAAGTCTCGCTGGACTTGTCCGGCTTCCGACGCCCCTGCTCCCATTGCTCCACCGTGCGGGTGTCGAGGCCGTAGGTGGCGGCAAAGCGCTGGCGGGTGAGCTTGGTACGACTACGCACTTCACGCACGTTGACGGGCTTGTGAGTGACATAGCCCTCGCGAGCACCGTCCAGATACTCACCGACCTGTGCCATACCGCGCTGGAAGCTTTCGAAATCACTCTTCTTCATTTCTCTCTCCGCCGGTTCTTTTCCTCCTTGTTGGAGGCCTTCACCGCCTTCTTCTGACCTTCACTTAAGTTAGCCTGCTGACCCTTGCTGATTACCGTCACCAGGAACACCGGAATGTCTTCAGCCATGTAGTAGGTCACAACCCTGTAGCCGCCGCTCTTTCCTTTACCTTGCTTTGGAATGCGTACTTTTCTGGCTCCACCCGTACCTTCGATGATGTCTCCCGTTTCCGGATTCTCGGCAATGTAATCGACAGTGGCCGCGCGCTCCTCGTCGGTCATACCGACGCTTTTCGCCGCCTTCAGGTACTCGGGCGTCTCAACAACGGTATGCACGTACAAGTAGATACGTCATTGACGTACTACGAGCAAGAGGCTTTCGGGTTTCCTTAATGGCCTAGCGCGTGAAGGAATGCAGCAGCCGGCCTAGCATCAGGTGCGGCACGTCCCGCATGTTCCAGTGATACTCAAATCCCCCAAGATAGGTGCTTCGCGCTGCCATGAATGTGAGTGCCGTTGATCCCGCGCTTTTAGAGCGCTTACACGTCGCAAGAGGATATTCCATCGGTTACTGTCCCGGCTTCCAAACCGTCATTGCGAGTCCTTCAACTGCCTGCAAGGCAGGCGCTCAGGATAACTGCCGCTACGCAGCAGCGAAGCAGAAAGGCTGGATCGCCGCGCCGCTACGCTCCTCGCGATGACGGGGTGGTTCAAGGCTTCCACTTCGACAGCACATAATCGAGCGCCGGCCGCGGCCGTTCCTCGAGCGGATGAGCGGGGGTGCCGATGTAGAAGAAGCCGGCGAGCGTCTCGCCATCGCGCGCGAAAGCGCGGCGGACCTCCTCCGAATAGGTCGGCCAGCCGGTGATCCAGCCGCCGGCGAAGCCCATTGCGTGCGCCGCGTGGAGAAGGTTCATGCAGGCCGCTCCGCAGCTCAATTCCTGCTCCCAGACCGGGATTTTATGGTCCCGCTGAGGACTGGAGATGGCGACGATCAGCTCCGGCGCCTGATAGGCCAGCCGGTCGACCGCTTCGAGCTCCGACTTCGTCGGCTCCGGATTGGCGGTTCGGAAGGCGCGGTGGAGCAGCTCGGCGAAGGCGGGGCGGGTTTCCCTCGCGACATGGACGAAGCGCCAGGGCGCGAGCTTGCCGTGATCCGGCGTGCGCGAGGCGATGCGGACGATCTCGCGCAGCTGCTCGGAATCCGGACCCGGTTCGACAAGGTCGCGCGGCCTTCCCGAACGGCGGGTCTGGAGCAGCGAAAGCGCGGAAGAACGGTCGTTCAGCATGGCCCCGGCGCCTAGCAGCATGACGCTACGGCAACAATCCGCTTCACAAGCGCGTTTTCGGCGCTAGTTTGCCCCACCTACCAAGGCCGCCCGCAAGAGGCGGCGCTCATTGTTCAGGGAGTTGTGCCTGTGGCCACCGAAACCGTCATTGCCCTGATTGCCGCGCTCGTCCTGCTCGTCCTCCTCGCCGGAGGCGCCATGATCGTGACCCGCAGGGACCCCGAATTCGCCGGGCATCCCAAGGGCCTTTACGTCCTGTTCTTCGCCGAGATGTGGGAGCGCTTCTCCTATTACGGCATGCGGGCGCTGCTGATCTTCTACCTGACGCAGCATTGGCTGTTTTCCGACGAACGATCGTCGATCATCTACGGCGCCTATACGGCGCTGGTGTACATCACGCCCGTTGTCGGCGGCTATATCGCCGACCGTTATCTGGGGCAGCGCAAGGCGGTCTTGTTCGGCGCCGTCCTCCTCACCTGCGGCCACTTCCTGATGGCGTTCGAAGGACGCGGCGGTCAGGACGACCCGACGATGAACATCTTCTGGCTGGCGCTCAGCTTCATCATCGTCGGCTCGGGCTTCTTGAAGGCGAACATCTCGGTGATCGTCGGCCAGCTCTATCCGCGCACCGACATCCGCCGCGACGGCGCCTACACCATCTTCTACATGGGAATTAACGCCGGCGCCGCGATCGGCACGATCATCGCCGGCTATCTCGGCCAGACCTACGGCTGGGCCTACGGCTTCGGCGCGGCCGGCTTCGGCATGCTCCTCGGCCTCATCGTCTTCGTCGTGTTCAAGCCGCTGCTGCTCGGCAGGGGCGAGGCGCGCGATGCGGCACGGCTCGAGCGTCGCGTCGCGGGCATGAAGTTCGAATGGCTGCTCTACGTCGTCGGCATTGCGATGGTGGCGGTGGTCTGGGGCCTCATCCAGTATCAGGAAGTGGTCGGGACGCTGCTCGGCGTCGCCGGTGCGATCCTCGTCGCCTACGTCCTCTACACCGCGGTGGCGAAGCTGCCGCGCGAGGACCGCGACCGCATCTTCGCGGCGATGTTCCTGATCCTCGGATCGATCCTGTTCTGGGCGCTGTTCGAACAGGCCGGATCGTCGCTCAACCTGTTCACCGACCGCTATGTGGACCGCGGCGGCGTTCCGGCGGCGATCTTCCAGTCGATCAACCCCATCTACATCATCCTGCTGGGGCCGGTGTTCGCCTATCTGTGGACGGCGCTCGGGCGGAGGGGGCTCGAGCCCTCCGCGCCGGCCAAGTTCGGCCTCGGCGTCGTCCAGCTCGGAGCGGGCTTCCTGGTGCTGGTAGCCGGGGCCAATGCGGTCGGTCTCGGCAACGCGACCCCCGTCATCTTCATCTTCCTCATCTACCTGCTCCACACGACCGGCGAGCTGTGCCTGTCGCCGGTGGGCCTCTCCGCGATGAACCGGCTCGCCCCGGCGCATATGGCGAGCCTCATCATGGGGACCTGGTTCTTCGCTTCAGCGACGGGCAACTTCGCGGCCGGCCTCATCGCCGCCGCCACCGGCGCCGAAGGTCTGGAAGGCGAAGCGGCGGGCAAGGATACCGTGCTCGAAGTCTATTCGACGATCGGATGGATCGCGGTCGGAGTAGGCGTGGCGATGGTGGTGATCTCGCCGCTCATCAAGCGGCTGATGCATCTCGACACGCTCCGCGACAATCAGGAAGAAGAGCTTGCGGGATACAAGGAATTGGCCGAGAACCAGGCGCCGGGCATGTTCCCCGAGCGGGAGACCAAGCCCGGAAGGAAGCCGATCTAAGCCGCAGGAATTAATAGATGCGCCTTGTCCCTTATGCGGCTGCCCTTGCGGCAGCCGCTTCTCTCTCCGCCTGTGCCGCCAATGAAAGACCCCGGTCCGCCCAGGCCGCGCCAAAGGCGGCTCCGGAGACCTATTCGCGTGATCCCTTTCCCTCCACCTACCGCCGTTATCCGGGGCAGGTGACCGCGCTCATCGGCGCAACCATCTTCGATGGCGAAGGCGGGCGGATCGAGAACGGCACCGTGGTGCTCGCGGACGGCGCAGTGAGCGCGGTCGGCGGCCCGGAGACCCCGATCCCGGACGGCGCGGTCCGGATCGATGCGAGGGGCAAATGGGTGACGCCCGGGATCATCGACATACACAGCCATCTCGGCGACTATCCCAGTCCCTCGGTCGAGGCGCATCAGGACGGCAATGAGGTGACCGGCCCGGTCCGGCCCGAAGTCTGGGCCGAGCACAGCATCTGGCCGCAGGATCCCGGCTTTACCCGCGCACTCGCCAATGGCGGGGTCACCAGCCTGCACGTTCTTCCCGGGTCGGCCAACCTGTTCGGCGGCCGCGGCGTGACGCTGAAGAACGTCCCGGGCCGGACGATGCAGCAGATGAAGTTCCCGGGCGCGCCCTACACGCTGAAGATGGCGTGCGGCGAGAATCCAAAGCGCGTCTATGGCGGCCGCAACCAGATGCCCGCAAGCCGAATGGCCAACGTCGCGCTGATGCGCCAGACCTGGGCGCGGGCGCAGGCCTATCGGCGCAAGTGGGACAAATATGAGCGCGACGGCGGAGACGCGCCCGATCGCGACCTGGCGATGGACACGCTGCGCGGAGTGCTCGCCGGCGAAATCCTGGTCCAGAACCACTGCTATCGCGCCGACGAGATGGCCAACATCATCGATATGTCGAAGGAGTTCGGCTACAAGGTCGCCGCCTTCCATCATGGCGCAGAAGCCTACAAGATCGCCGATCTGCTTCGCGACAACGGCATCTGCGGAGCGCTTTGGGCCGACTGGTGGGGCTTCAAGATGGAAGCCTATGACGGCATCAACGAGAACATCCCGCTCGTCCACAATGCCGGGGCCTGCGCCATCGTCCATTCGGACGATCCCAACGGGATCCAGCGGCTTTACCAGGAAGCTTCCAAGGCGCTCACCTACGGGCGGCGGGCCGGGATCCAGATCCCGGACGAGGTCGCCTGGACCTGGGTGAGCTACAATCCCGCCAAGGCGCTCGGCATCGCCGACCGCACCGGCAGCCTACGGCCCGGCAAGATGGCCGACGTGGTGCTCTGGAACGGCAGTCCGCTCTCCGTCTACACCCGGCCCGAGCGGGTCTGGATCGACGGCGCGCTGATGTATGACGCCAACGATCCGAACCGGCGGCCGGTGACGGACTTCGAACTTGGCCAGCCCGGCGAAGGGGACGTGAAATGAGGAAGGCTGTCGCCAAGGGAGCCGGCGCATTTCTCCTCGCGCTGCTGGCAAGCGCGGCGCCCGCGCAGACCATAGCCATTACCGGCGGCACGGTGGCGCTCGGCGACGGTTCGGAGCCCATCCAGGGCGGGACCGTCGTCATTCGTGATGGCCGCATCGTCGCCGCCGGGAGCGGCGTCGGCGTGCCCGCCGGGGCGCAGGTGGTGGATGCGACCGGCAAGTGGGTGACGCCGGGAATCTTCGCAGGCTTCTCCCGAGTCGGGCTCGTCGAGGTGGATGCGGTGGCGCGCTCCAACGACGTTCAGGCCGCCAACTCGCCCTTCAGCGCCGCGATCGACATCGCTCCGGCGGTCAATCCCCTGGCGGCGGCTATCTCGATCAGCCGGGCCAACGGCGTCACTCGCGCCGTGGTCGCTCCATCGGCCGGCAAGAGCATCTTCGCGGGTCAGGGCGCTGTCATCGACCTTGGTGCGGACATGCAGCCGATTACCCGCGCGCGAGCGTTCCAGTTCGTCGAATTCGGAGAGACTGGCGCCAACGAGGCGGGCGGCAGCCGGGCGGCGACCTTCGTGCTGTTCCGCAACGCCCTGAGGGAAGCGCGCGACCTCAGCCGCTTCTCCCCCGGCATTGCCAGCGGCGGCGCGCAGCGCGAGCCTCGGGCCAGCGATCAGCGCGATTTTCCGCTCGAGGAGGTCCCGACGCCGAACCAGCAGATGCTTGGAGGCAACGTCAATCGCGGGGATGACGTGCTCCTGACACGCTTCGACGCGGCGGCGCTGGTTCCGGTGCTGACGGGCCGGCAGCGGCTCCTCGTCCACGTCGAGCGGGCGAGCGACATCCTGCAGGTGCTCGGCCTCAGGCGCGAATTCCCGAACCTGAGGCTCGTGCTGGTCGGAGCGAGCGAAGGCTGGACGGTCGCCGATCAGATCCGTGAAGCCGGCGTGCCGGTGATCGCCAATGCCCTGGTCAATCTTCCCGCATCGTTCGAGCGGCTCGCCGCGACCCAATCCAACTTCGGCCGGATGCGGGCCTCGGGCGTCAACGTCGCGATGGGGACCATCAACGAGGACGAGACCCGGATGATCCAGGTCACCCGGCAGAATGCCGGCAACCTCGTCGCGCTCACCCGGGTGCCGGGCGCCACGGGCCTCAGCTGGGGCGAGGCGCTGGCCGCGATCACCTCACGCCCGGCCGAGGTTATGGGCCTGGGCGGAGAGGTCGGTTCGCTTCGGTCCGGCCGGCGGGCCGACGTGGTGGTCTGGGACGGCGATCCGCTGGATACCACTTCGACCGCGCAGCTTGTGCTGATCGACGGCGTTCAGCAGCCGCTCGACACCAGGCAGACCAGGCTCCGCGACCGCTACCGCACCCCTCAGGAGGGCGATCTGCCCAAGGCGTACGATCGGTGAATCCGGTTGCCAGCCTCGCGCTGGCGACCGCGGCCTTCGTGGGCCTTCACTTCCTGATGTCGCATCCGTTGCGGCGCGCGATGGTCGAGCGTCTCGGCGAGCGCGCCTTTGCGGGCGTCTACTCGCTGATCGTCGCCATCGCGTTCGTCGGAATGATCTTCGCCTGGCGCAGCGTCGACCACAGCTATCCGTTATGGATCGCGCCGCTCTGGTGGTGGCCGGTCGCCTCCGGAATCATGCTCTTCGCTCTGATCCTGCTGGTCGGCTCCTTCATTAAGAACCCCGCCTTTCCGCACCCCGGCGCGGAGCCACAGGCGGCGCGGTCCGCGACCGGCGTGTTCGCGATCACCCGCCACCCGATGAACTGGAGCTTCATCCTGTGGGCGCTGGTCCATTTCTCGCTCTGGGGCAGCCCGCGCAACCTGATCGTCGCAGGGGGCATATTCATCCTAGCCTTGTTCGGGTCGATCGGTCAGGACCGGAAAAAGGGCGCGATCTACCGTGAAACCTGGCACGGATGGGAGGCAAGGACCTCGTTCCTGCCCTTCGGCGGCCTCCTTTCGGGACGAATCCCCTGGCGCGCGGCCTGGCCGGGCTGGATTCCGCTGCTCGGAGGGATGCTGCTGTGGCTCGCCATCACCTGGTACCACGCCCCGATCGCGTCACCGATCGGAGCCATCGGCCGAGGCATCGGCTGAATTCTCCCGCGTCTCGATAGCGTCCAGCACCGCTTCGGGAGCGACGTTGCGTTTCAGCTCCTCCACCTCTTCGTCCTGGGCTTCGCTTAGCCCGAGGTGAGCGGCGATGGCCGAGACCATCGTCACGATCTTGGTCACCTCATGCTCTGACAGGAGGCTGATCTGAAGATCGAGGTCGGCGCGCTTGTCCGCGACCGCCGCCATGCGATTCTGACTGATCAGCACGAAGGTCGAAAGGAAGATCGCTTCGACCGAGGCTATCATTGCGAGGACTACGAAGGTGGGGTCCCAAGGATCGAAGGCGGGAACCCAGCCCAGATTGGCGACGATCCAGAAACCGTAGAGGAGCAGGTGAAGAAAGACGAAGCGCATCGAGCCGGTGAAGCGGGTGATCGCTTCGGCCAGCTTGTCCTGGAGGCTCGCGCGCCGATCCTCCTCGCGGCGGCGGCGCTCCAGCGCCTCGATATTGCGTTCGAGCGCGCGGTTGAGGCTGCCCGGCTGCGGGGGCTGCACCGTCGGCCCGGACCATTGCTCCGTCTCTCGATGTTCGGATTTGCCTATTGGGGTCCTCGTCGGCTTCTTTGCTGCCGAAGAACCTGCCGGCGGTGTCCTGGTTCCGGGCGGGCGGTTATTCCGGCGTCTGCCGCGCCCGGGCCGATCTCATATAGGCCGTGAATTCGCGCCGGAGTTCGGGCGCGAAGAGGTAAAGCACGATGATGTTGGGGATCGCCATCAGGAAGAAGGCGCTGTCGATGAGGTCCACCACCCGGCCGAGGTCCAGCACGGCACCGATCGGGAGCAGCAGCACGTAAAGCGTTTTGAACACATTTTGCGAGAAGCGGCTGTCGCCGAACAGGTAGCCCCAGCTCTGCAACCCGTAAAAACCCCAGGCGCACAGGGTTGAAAAGCCGAACAGGAAAACCGCTATCGCGAGCACGGCAGGGAACCAGCCGGCGACCTGGGCGAAGGCGGCCTGCGTGATCTGGACCCCCTCCAGCCCCTGATTGTAGGTTCCGGCGACCACCATCGCGAGCGCCCCCAGCGAACAGATCACCACCGTGTCAATGAACGGTTCCAGGAGCGCAACCGCGCCTTCCGAAGCGGGAATTCGGGTGCGAGCCTGGGCGTGGGCGATCACTGCCGAACCGATCCCCGCCTCCGACGAGAAAACGGCGCGGCGCATGCCGACGACGAAGGCGCCGATGGCGCCCCCCGCCACGGCTTCTCCGGTGAAGGCGTCGGACACGATCAGGGCGATGGCGCCGGGGACCGCGCCGGCATTGAGGATCAGGATCGCGAAGACGCCGCAAAGGTAGACGATAGCCATCAGCGGCACGAGCCAGGAGGTGATGCGTCCGAGCCAGGTGATCCCGCCCAGCACGACGAATGCTACAAGGAATGCCATTATCGCGCCGTAGATCCATCGCGCGCCGGTGGTGTCGGTCAAATCCACTGCGGCGGCGACCGCGACATAGCTTTGGTTCACCTGCAGCATCGGCAGCGCGCCGATAAGGGCAAAGGCAGCGTAGACGCCGCCAAGCGCGAGGCCGAGCTTTGCCCAGCCCTTCGAGGCGAAGCCGTTCTTAAGCGTGTACATCGGGCCGCCGCGAATATGACCGTCCGGCGTTTCTTCGCGAAAGCGGAGACCGAGCGTCACCTCGGCGCATTTCAGAGTCATGGCGAACCAGCCGATCACGAACATCCAGAAGGCGGCGCCGGGGCCGCCGACCGAGAGAGCCACTGCGACTCCGGCAATGTTGCCGAGGCCCACCGTTCCCGAGATGGCGGTGGTGAGGGCGGCGAACTGGGACACCTGCCCCGGCGCCTTGGCCTCGGAAGGTGTTTCGCGAAGGTTGCGGATTGCCACGCCGAGGCCCCGAATGTTCGGGAATCCGAGCCAGGCGGTAAAGAACAGCATCGGGATTGCGAGCCACAGCACGATCAGCTCGATCTCGGTGCCGAAAACGGGAACCTTTGCGAACACGGTCGCCGCCAGCCGATCGATGCCGAAGCCGAGGATTTCCATCACGTCCAAAACTTCGCTCCACGCTTGCGCTGGCTCAAGCAGGCCTTCATGTACGCAACGCTCAGGCAGTGCAACAGGCAGGACTCTTCTTCCAATGGCCCGCAAATTCTTCGGCACCGACGGGATCAGGGGCAAAACCAACCAAGCGCCCATGACGGCCGAGATGGCGCTCCGCGTGGGGCAGGCGGCGGGCGCGCGCTTCCTGCGCGGCGACCATCGCCACCGGGTGGTGATCGGCAAGGATACACGGCTGTCCGGCTACATGATGGAATCGGCGCTGGTAGCGGGCTTCACCAGCGTCGGCATGGACGTGGTGATGGTGGGGCCGATGCCGACGCCCGCCGTCGCAATGCTGGTAAGATCGATGAGGGCGGACCTGGGGGTCATGATCTCGGCCAGCCACAATCCCTATTACGACAACGGCATCAAGCTGTTCGGACCCGACGGGTACAAGCTTTCCGACAGGGACGAGCTTCAGATCGAGAAGCTGATCGAGACGGGGCCTGCTCTGGCGCCGTCGGACAGGATCGGCCGGGCGCGCCGCATCGAAGACGCTCGAGGCCGCTACATCCACTTCGCCAAGACCACCTTTCCGGACCGCCTTCGGCTCGACGGCCTCAAGATCGTGATCGATTGCGCGCACGGCGCCGCCTATAATGTCGCGCCCGAGGCCTTGTGGGAGCTCGGCGCGGAGGTGGTCGCGCTCGGCGTCTCGCCCAACGGCATAAACATCAATGACAATGTCGGATCGACCGCTCCGGAGGCGCTGCAGCAGCGGGTGGTGGAGGAAGGCGCGGATATCGGCATTGCGCTCGACGGCGACGCGGACCGCCTGATCGTGATCGACGAGAAGGGGCAGGCGATCGACGGCGACCAGCTGATGGCCGTCATCGCCTCATCCTGGGCCGCGAGCGGCATATTGAAAGGCGGCGGGCTGGTTGCGACCGTCATGTCGAACCTCGGCCTGGAGCGGTTCATCGAGGGCAAGGGGCTGCGCCTGATCCGGACCCAGGTCGGCGACCGCTATGTGCTCGAGACGATGCGCGCTGAAGGCTATAATGTCGGCGGCGAGCAGTCGGGGCACATCATCCTCAGCGATTACGTCACCACCGGCGACGGCCTGGTCGCGGCGCTGCAGGTGCTCGCCTGCCTGGTGCCGAGCGGCAAGCCCGCGAGCGAGCTCCTCCGCCAGTTCGAGCCGCTGCCGCAGCTGTTGAAGAACGTCCGCTTCAGTGGCGGCCAGCCGCTTGAAGCCGCTCCGGTGAAGGCCGCCATCGAGGAGGCGGAGGCGCGCCTCTCGGGCACCGGCCGGCTCCTCATCCGCAAGTCCGGCACCGAGCCCCTGATCCGGGTGATGGCCGAAGGCGAGGACGAGGCGCTGGTGAACGAAGTCGTCGACAGCATCTGCATCGCAGTCGAGGCGGCGGGGTGATCCCTCCCAAAATCCTGATCATCGCGGGCTCCGATTCCGGGGGCGGCGCAGGCATCCAGGCGGACATCAAGGCCGTCACCATGCTTGGCGGGCACGCGATGACCGCCATCACCGCTCTCACGGCGCAGAACACGCTCGGCGTGGAGGCGGTCATGACTGTTCCTGTGGAGATGGTGCTGAAGCAGATCGACGTGGTGGTGAGCGATCTTGGCGTGGACGCTGTGAAGATCGGCATGATCGGCTCGCCGGAAACGGCGGAAGCGGTGGCGGAACGGCTGGCGAAGCTCGACCAGGTGCCGGTGGTGTTCGACCCGGTCATGGTGGCTTCGAGCGGGGCCGAGCTTGCCGACGAAGCCACTGTCGCGGCCTTCCGGAAGCTGATCGCGGTTTCGGCCGTAGTGACTCCGAACGCGCCCGAACTCGAAGTGCTGAGCGGCCGCCGGATCGAGAATAGCGAGGATATGGAGGCAGCCGCGCTTGCGCTGGCGCGCGAGGCGGGGATCGCGGTGCTCGCCAAGGGCGGGCATGTCAGAGGCGCGGTGGTGGTCGACGCGCTCGTCGAGAAGGACGGCACTGTAACGCGCTGGGAAGGGCCGCGCGTGGAGACGATGAACACCCACGGCACCGGCTGCACCCTGGCTAGCGGCCTTGCGACCGGGCTCGGCCAGACGAGGGCGCTCGCCGATTCCGCGACCCGTGCGCGCGACTATGTGAAGGCGGCGATCGCCAATGCACCAGGTTTCGGCAAGGGGCACGGGCCGATCGGTCACACGCTCGGGACGGTGCCCTTCGCATTAATCCACAAGATAGTTGAGTGAAGCCCCAGCTTCCGCTGGAAGTGCCGAAGCGCTCTTTCTAGGCTGGGGCGATGGCGCGGCCGTGCTTCAGGATCGAAAAGGAGTTTCCCGAACCCTTGGCGGGCGTCGACGAAGCGGGCTGCGCTCCGCTCGCCGGGCCGGTGGTGGCGGCCGCGGTGGTGCTCGACCGCACCCGCTTCCCGCGCGGCATCGACGATTCGAAGCTGGTGCCGGTGAAGGAGCGTGAGGCGCTCTATTTGAAGCTGCACAAGGTGGCGAAGATAGGGGTCGGCATGGCTACGGTCGAGGAGATCGACCGGCTCAACATCTACTGGGCGCGGATGCTGGCGATGGCGCGGGCGGTCGAGGCGCTCGGCTTCGATCCCGCCTGGGTGCTGGTCGACGGCAATGCCTGTCCGCGCTGGGCCCGGCCGTCCAAGGCGATCGTTGATGGCGATGCCAAATGCCGCTCGATCGCCGCCGCCTCGATCATAGCCAAGGTCACCCGCGACCGCATCATGGCGGACTATGCGCGCGAGCATCCCGGCTATGGCTGGGAGCGGAACAAGGGCTACGGCACGCCCGAACATTATCGCGCGCTCGATGCGCTTGGACCCACTCCGCTCCATCGCAGGAGCTTCGCGCCCGTGAGGCAAATCTTTGCCCGCGACAACGGCGGTTCCGCGGAGAATCAGCCAAGCCTCGGCGCATAGACCTCCAGCGAGGTGAGCCTTTGCCGCCATACGTCGATCCCAGCCTACCGTTTGACGAGCAGCATTGGATTGCGCAGCGATTTTCGGTGAGAGTCCGATCATGACAGCCACTCAGTCCCAGACGCGCGTTGCACGGCGCGAAGTCATAGGCGGACTTGCCGCTGCGCTCGGAGCAGCCGCGACAAGCGGGTGCGCTTCGCGCCTGCCCCCGGCTTTCGAAGCGCGGCGCATTTTAGACCTTTCCGACCTGGAGAAGGACGGGCGCCTCGGCTTCGCAATGCTCGACAGCGGTTCCGGAAGAGCGCTTGGGTGGCGTGCGGACGAGCGCTTCCCTTATTGCTCGACATTCAAGCTGTTTCTTGCCGCAGCGATTCTCGAGCGCGTGCAGCGCGGCAGGGACCGGCTCGACCGCGAGATTCCTGTCAGTCCATCCGACATAGTCGAGCATGCGCCGGTCACGGGAGCGGCCGTGGGTTCGGCGCTCCCGCTCGCGAAACTGGCCGAGGGGGCGGTCATGGTCAGCGACAATCCGGCCGCCAACATCCTCATTCGGGAACTTGGCGGGCTGGACGCGTGGCAGCAATGGTACCGGTCGCTGGGTGATGGAGTGACGCGGGTCGATCGGGCCGAGACTGAACTGAACTCCTCGCATCCCGGCGATCCGCGCGACACCACCACGCCCGAACAGACGATCGCCAACCTTCAGAGCTTGTTCGCCGGTAGGCGGCTTCATGAACATCATCTGCGGCTGCTGCAGAAATGGCTCATCGAAACGCCGACGGGCGCGCGGCGTATCAAGGCCGGAGTGCCCGCCGGCTTTATCACCGCTCACAAGACAGGGACGGGCGGCAACGGCTCTACAAACGACATAGGATTGGTCTGGCCTCCCCGCGGCTCGGCTTTCTATGTTGCAGCTTATTATACCGGCGCGGTTGACCGCCCGCCCGCAGAACGAGAGGCGGTGCTGGCCGAAGCGACCCGGCGGGGGCTTGCCAGCCTCGGCGCGTCTTGATGCAGGTGCCGGTCGGATGCCGCACGAACCGATGACCGTAGAACCTGCTACTCGTGAGGACCTGCATGAGATCGTCGCCATCGAGGCCGACCCCGCTTATGCGGGACTGGTCGGGAACTGGCCGTTGGAGCGGCACAGGGAGGAGTTCGAGAAGGCGGATTCGCGTTATTTCGTGCTTCGAGCGCCCGAAGGCGAAGTTCTGGGCTTTTCGTTGTTCCAAGGCTTTCTCGACCCGGATCGCAAGCTCCATCTGAAGCGCATTGCGGTGCGGCAGGCCGGTTCGGGGCTGGGGTCGCGCTTACTGCAAGAGGCGATCGCCAACGTCTATCGCGAGACTCCAGTCAACCGGATCGATCTCGATGTTTTCTTCGGCAATGACCGCGCGAAGCGCGCCTATGAAAAAGTTGGATTTCAGACGGAGGGGCTGCTTCGCGATTATCACCGGAGGGCCGATGGCAGCTTCTGTTCGATGTGGATGATGTCAATCCTGCGCGCGGACTGGGAGAAGCAGTCACCGGAAGGCACCTGAAAGCCAGGCAAGTCCCGCAGATGCGCGGGCCGAGTGACGGCCCGAGCGACGCGCTGGGAGCGTCTCCGCATTGCTCTATCTTTAGAGCTGCGGGTGAGTCCTCCGCGACACACCACTCCACGTTGAGTCCAGGAAGGCAGCCGCCCCACAAGATGTGGGGTGGGACTCCTTTCGTTCCCGGAACATGTCAACGCTTATGAGCAGGCGCTCCTAAGCAGTTGTTCTTGACCGCGGAGTCACGCTGACTGAGGTTCACGCCCTTGTTCAAGGGGGGCGGCGAATGAGCGCGCTGACATTTATTGCCAAGACTTCGATGCGCGCGAAAGCGGCGCCCGCGGCGGGGCTGCCGCTCGGGGAGATCATCGAGGACGACTGCGTCCGCGCGATGGCGGCTTTGCCCGATGCGTCGGTGGACAT
>DATMJS010000083.1:0-9632 GCA_035553755.1 Allosphingosinicella sp. | reverse complement strand
GCATGCCCGGCCGCACCATCCCGATCGGTGCATCGAGGCCCTTCGGATGGAAGATCTCGTAGGCGCCGCTGCTTGTAGCCGCCTGGATCGCCTCCAGGGGGGTGAAACCCGCCTCCTGCAGCATCTCCAGCTCCTGGATGTAGGGAAAGCCCCAGCTCTGGTAGATATAGCCAGGATCGGAGCCGACCGTGACGCGGCCGCCCATATTCTTGTAGTCGTTCATCAGCCGCATATAGGGCCCGTAGAAGCGCCGCCATGCTACTTCCTTGGCGGTCGTCCAGTCATAAAAATAGGAGCCGTGATTGACCCGACTCGGCTGGAAGAAGTCCAGGAGCGAGGGCAGTGTGTAGCGTTCGTGCCAATCGGCATTGCGGGCCCGCATCAAATCCCGCGAGGCGGAATAGATGTTGAACGTGGGATTGAAGATCACGCCGTTTTCGAGCTGCCGCTCGAGATAGGAGCGCCATTCCGGTCCGCCCGGCTCGACGATCTGCCCCGTAAAGTTCGCGATCTCGGCAAAGCGCGACTGCTCGTCGGCCATATTGTAGTCGGCGGGGTAATTGGGGAGCCGCCCGTCCTTCAGCAGGCTTTCGAAATGGCCGTAAAAATGGGTAATGGTGCCGAGCCCGAGCTCGCCGGCGATGCGGCCGTTGACTTCCGCTACGCCGGACTGGCCGAGATGGGCGACCGTGCCGAGCTTCTGGCGCCTGGCTTCGTCGATCGCCGCGGCAGTGACGGCGCGGGGCACGTCGTTGAACAGCTTCACTCCGTCGTAGCCCGCCTTGGCCGCCCAGCGCACCCAGGCCCGCGCCTTTTCGGGCGTGTCGACGCCGCCCCCGCTCCAGGCGTCCCCCAGCGCCAGATAGGCGAACAGCCGCGGCGCCACGATCGTGTTGGCGGCGCTCCTGCGCTTGTCGTCGAGCGACCGGTTCTCCTGACCCCAATAAAGCGAGACGCCGCGCACGGTGGTCACACCGTGCGCGAGCCAGAGCTTGTAGCCGTAGCTGGGATTGGGCGCCTTGGCGGGGTCGCCATTATGGCCGTGGGTGTCGATGAAGCCCGGCAGGACGTACATGCCGCCCGCGTCGATCTCGTGATCGGCATCGCGAGGCTCGCGGTTGGCGCGGAGCGGCAGGCCTGGCGTGCCGGCTCCCTTGATGCTTTCGATGCGGTTGCCGGCGATCACGATGTCCACGGGCCCGCGCGGCGGCGCGCCGCTGCCGTCGATCAGCATCGCTCCCCTTATCACGAGCTTGCGGAACGGCCCTGCGCCTTCATTCGCCCGTCGTGCAGGGACCGGCTCCATCGCTTGTGCGATGCCGGCAGACTGTAGCGCCGGCGCAACAGCCGACAAGGCAAGAAGCGCGGCCGCGGCCGCCAACAGTCTCTTGAAACGCATCGAAACCCTCGAAAAGCAGACAGTTAGCGCCATCAAGGCGCCATTCTTTCACTAACAAGGCGCCATTCTTTCACTAACCCTTCAGCCGCATTCATGACCTATTCAATGCCGCTTGGCTATGTCACCCAGGAACCAGCAGAAATCCAAGAGTTTTCGTAATGCGTTTCCTTGTCGCTCTCACTGCTGCCGCCATCGGGTTGACGGCCATTGCCCCGGCCGAAGCCACGCGTCCGCGCTTCCGGGAGCAGGACGAGGCATGGCGCGGCACCCGCGAGGGGCACATACTGCCGCTCCGGGCGATCGAAGCGATGATCATTCCCCGCATGCGCGGCGCCGATTATCTGGGGCCTGAATTCGACGGCGAGCGCTACCGGCTCAAGTTCATGCGCCAAGGCCAGGTGATGTGGATCGATGTCGATGCCCGCACCGGCCGCATCATCGGCAAGTCGGGCTTCTAACGCCTGCTGTAACGGTTCCGTTACTTCCTGCAGCTCCCTTAATGAAACCATTGGCATTCGCGCTGGTTGGGCGGATAAGCGGGCCCAACATAGCCAAGGGGAAAAATAGATGCGGGTTCTGATCGTCGAGGACGAACCGAATCTCGGCCGCCAGCTTCGCGCCACGCTCGAGGGGGCCGGTTATGCCGTCGATCTCGCCACCGACGGCGAGGACGGTCACTATCTCGGCTCCACCGAAAGCTACGATGCAATCATCCTGGACCTCGGCCTTCCCGAGATTGACGGGCTCACGGTGCTCGATCGCTGGCGCAAGGAAGGCATCGCCGTTCCGGTGCTGGTGCTCACGGCGCGCGACAGCTGGTCCGACAAAGTGGCCGGCCTCGACGCCGGCGCCGACGATTACCTCGCCAAGCCTTTCCAGACCGAGGAGCTGATCGCGCGGCTGCGCGCGCTGATCCGCCGCGCATCGGGCAATTCCTCCTCGGAGCTCACCGCCGGAGACGTCCGGCTCGATACTCGTTCGGGCAAGGTGACGCTTAACGGAGAGCCGGTGAAGCTCACCGCGCAGGAATATAAACTGCTCTCCTACCTGATGCACCACAAGGGCAAGGTCGTCTCCCGCACCGAGCTGATCGAGCATATTTACGATCAGGATTTCGACCGCGATTCGAACACTATCGAGGTGTTCGTGACCCGCATCCGCAAGAAGCTCGGCCAGGATGTGATCACCACCATCCGCGGCCTTGGCTATTCGCTGGAAGACCCGGACGCTTGACGCTGCCCCCCGCCCTCCTGCCGAATTTGCCCCGGCAGCATCCAAAATCGGGCGCCTTTGCGGGTGGAGAAACGGACCCTGAAATCAGTTCAGGGTGACGGCTTATGATGCAGCTGCCTTTCATCACGCGCCGCCGTCCGCCGCTGGGAGTGTCCCGCCGCGGATCGACCGGATCGCTGACGCGGCGCATGATTACGGTCGCAGCGCTCTGGATCCTCATCCTGCTGACCGCCGGCGGCATTGCCCTCGACCGGGTCCTCACCACCGCCATCACTCGCAATTTCGACGCCCAGGGCGAATATGTGCTGAACGCGCTCATCGCCTCGGCCGAGATCGGCCCGGAAGGCGAGGTGCTGCTCAACCGCCCGCCAGCCGACCAGCGTTTCCTTGAGCCGAATTCCGGGCTCTACTACCAGATAAGCAGCGACAGCTCGCAGCCGGACGAAAGTCGCGCCTTGCTCGATCTTCCGTCCCGTTCGCTGTGGGACCGGCGGCTGCAGGTGCGGAGCGGCCATAGCGATTTCGACATCCACATTTACGACAGCGAGGAATTTCCCGACGAGCCCCTCCGCATCGTAGAGCGCGACGTGCGCCTGCCGGGCTCCAACATCCGATGGCGTTTTCAGGTGGCGCAAAGCCGCTATGCCCTGGACGAGCAGATCAATGTGCTGAGGCGGACGATGGTGCGCTCGTTCGGCGCTCTGGGGCTGGGGCTGATCTTTCTGGCCGCGCTCCAGGCGATCTACGGCTTGTGGCCGCTGCGGCGGGTGCGGAGGGCGATCGCCGCCATCCGGTCGGGCGAAAAATCGCGAATCGAGGAGCGTTTCCCCCGCGAGATCGCGCCGCTTGTGCAGGAAATGAACGAATTGCTCGAACATAACGAAATTCAGGCCGAGGAAGCGCGGCGCCATGCCGGCAACCTCGCCCATGCGCTGAAGACGCCGCTGACCGTGATTACGGGCGCGGCCGCGGCAAACAGCCCGGATCTTAACGAGACGGTGGTGCGCGAGGCAGCGACGATGCGCCGCCAGGTCGACCACCACCTCGCCCGCGCCCGAGCGATCGGCCGCCGCTCCAGCGCTCAGGCCCGATCCGACGTATGGCCTTCCCTGGAAGCAGTCGAGCGAGCCGTCGGCCGTCTTTATGAAGAGGTCACTATCGACCTCGCCGGCGACAAGCAGGCGGCGGTTCGGGTCGAGCGGCAGGATCTGGACGAAATGCTCGGCAATCTTATCGAGAACGCCGCCAAATATGGCGGAGGCCGCGTCTTCGTTACGGTGACCACAACCGACGAGTGCGTGGAGATCGAGATCGAGGATGACGGCCCCGGTATTCCGGAAGCCCAGCGTCAGAGCATTTTCGACCGCGGCGCCCGGCTGGACATCGAGAAGCCCGGCACCGGGCTCGGCCTCGCCATCGTCCGCGACGTCGCTCAAATTTATTCGGGATCGATCAGGCTGGAGGAAAGCGAGGACCTCGGCGGTCTCCTCGCCCGATTGAAGCTGCCCTTGTGCGCATGACGGGGCGGACCTAAGCACGCGCTCGATGACCGCAACCGTCCATCCTATCCGCGGCAGCCGCGTCCCCTCGCTCGACGCAATGGTCCAGCTGGTCTCGCCGGACCTCAACCACGTCAACAGCGTCATTTTGGAACGCATGCAGAGCGAGGTGGCGCTGATCCCGGAGCTTGCCGGACATCTGATCGCCGGCGGCGGCAAGCGGATGCGGCCGATGCTGACCCTCGCCTGCGCGCGCCTGCTCGATTATACCGGCACCCGGCATCACAAGTTGGCCGCCGCGGTCGAGTTCATCCATACCGCGACCTTGCTGCACGATGATGTGGTGGACGGCTCCGGCCTCCGGCGCGGCAAGCGGACCGCCAACATCATCTGGGGCAATCCTGCGAGCGTGCTGGTGGGGGACTTCCTCTTCTCGCGCAGCTTCGAGCTGATGGTAGAGGACGGCAGCCTGAAGGTGCTGAAGATTCTCAGCCGCGCTTCTTCGGTGATCGCAGAAGGCGAGGTCGATCAGCTCACGGCGCAGCGCCGGATCGAAACCAGCGAGGATCATTATCTCGGCATCATCAGCGCGAAGACCGCCGCTCTGTTCGCCGCAGCCTGCCGAATCGCCGCCGTGGTCGCGGAGCGGGGCGAGGACGTGGAGGAGCATCTCGACTCCTATGGCCGCAACCTGGGCATCGCCTTTCAGCTGATCGACGACGCGATCGACTATTCGTCCGACGCGGAAACCATGGGCAAGGGCGTGGGCGACGATTTCCGGGACGGCAAGGTGACCTTGCCGGTGATTCTGGCCGTCGCGCGCGGCAGCGAGGCGGACCGGACCTTCTGGCGCGATGCCATGGAGGGGCGCCGTATTTCTGACGAGGATCTCGCTCACGCGACGCGCCTGCTCCGCGACACCGGCGCAATCACCGACAGCATCGCCCGCGCGCGCCATTATGGCCGCCGCGCGATCGACGCGCTCGGCGCCTTTCCGCCGAGCAAGGCCAAAGCTGCGCTGGTCGAAGCGGTCGAGTTCGCGATCGCCAGGGCCTATTAGCAGGCGCCGTGTCTGCGCCTGACCTACCGATCCATTCCGTCCTTCCCGATCTGCTGGAAGCGCTGCGAACCTCGTCCAATGCCGTCCTGGTGGCGCCCCCCGGTGCGGGCAAGACCACCGCAGTGGCCCCGGTGCTGCTCACCCAGCCCTGGTGCAACGGCGAAATCCTGCTCCTCTCGCCGCGCCGACTCGCTGCGCGCGCGGCGGCGGAGCGCATTGCGGAGCTTGCCGGGGAGAAGGTGGGCGAGACCGTCGGCTACGCCACGCGGCTTGACAGCAAGCGCTCGGCGAAGACGCGCATCCTCGTTCTCACCGAAGGCATTTTCCTTTCCCGCATCCAGTCCGATCCGGAGCTTGCCGGCGTCTCCGCCGTGCTGTTTGACGAGGTTCATGAGCGCAGCCTCGACAGCGACTTCGGCCTCGCGCTCGCGCTCGACGCGCAGGCGGCGCTGAGGCCGGACATGAAGCTCCTCGCCATGTCGGCGACGCTCGACGGGGCGCGCTTCGCCGCCTTGATGGGCGATGCGCCGGTGATCGAGAGCCAAGGGCGGAGCCACGCCGTCGAGCTGCGCTATCTCGGCCGTTCGTCCGAAAAGCGCGTGGAAGAGGAGGTGGCTGTTGCAATCCGCCGCGCCCTGGGCGAAGCGGAAGGAAGCCTCCTCGCCTTCCTCCCCGGCGTCGCCGAAATCGAGCGCACCGCCGAGCGGCTGGACCGGCTGCCGCCGGATACGGACCTGTACCGGCTCCACAGCAGCCTTGCTCCCGGCGAGCAGCGCGCCGCCATCGCCGCCGCGCCGCCGGGACGGCGCAAGGTGGTGCTCGCGACTTCAATCGCCGAAACCAGCCTGACGCTCGACGGCGTCCGCATAGTGGTCGACAGCGGCCTCGCGCGGCGCCCGCGCTATGACCGCGCCGCCGGCCTCACCCGGCTGGTTACGGAGCGGGCGAGCCAGGCCTCAGTCACCCAGCGCGCCGGCCGAGCCGGGCGGCAGTGCCCCGGCACCGTCTATCGCCTGTGGGAGGAGGCCGCGACGGCGAGCTTGCCGCGCTTCGACCCGCCCGAAATATTGGAAGCCGATCTTAGCGCGCTGCTGCTCGATTGCGCGATCTGGGGAGTAGCCGATCCGCGCGCGCTCAAATGGATCGATCCCCCGCCCGCCGCCGCCGTCGATGAAGCGCGGCGGCGCCTCGCCTCGCTGGGAGCGCTCGACGCGAGCGGCCGTCCGACCGAGCATGGCAAGTCCATCGCCGCGCTGCCGTTGCCGCCGCGCCTTGCCCATATGCTGATCGAGGCGGAGGCACGCGGCTGGGGCGCTCTCGCGGCCGAAATCGCAGTGCTGCTGTCGGAGCGCGGGCTTGGCGGGAACGATGCCGATCTCGAGCTGAGGCTTCGCCGCTGGCGCGGTGAGCGCGGCCAACGCGCCGAAGCGGCGCGGGGGCTGGCGAAGAGATGGGCGAAGCTGGCGGGAACCTCGGCTTCTGGGCGCGCGGAGGAGCATGAACCAGTCGGAGCCTGCGTGGCGCTCGCTTTTCCCGACCGGCTTTCGAAGCGGCGCAGCATTTCGGGCGAGGACTGGATCTCCGTGGGCGGGCGCGGCTTCCGGCTCGATCCGCATTCCCCGCTGGCGCGCGAGTCATGGCTGGCGGTGGCGGAGGTCGGCGGCGCGGCTTCGGGCGCACGCATCCTCTCGGCGGCGGCCATTGAGGAAGCCATGGTGGAAGAGCTGTTCGGCAGCCGCATCGAAACGGCCGCGCAGCTAAGCTTCGACCCCGCCACCGGCAGCGTACAGGCGCGGCGCGCGCGCAGACTAGGTGCGATCACCCTTTCGGAAGGGCGCGACGCCAAGGCTCCGCCGGAAGAAGTCGGCGCCGCGCTGATCAAGGGCGTCCGAGAACATGGCCTCGATCTGCTCCCGTGGAGCGAAACGGCGCAATCGCTGCGTAGGCGCACGGCGTTCGCCCGCGCCTTTGATCCGTCATTGCCGGACTTTTCGGATGAGGCGCTCCTTGCCTCGCTCGACGAATGGCTGCCGCTACTGGTGGAGGGAAAGCGCAGGCTCGACGATATCGACCGATCCGGCCTCCCGGGCATTCTCGACGCACAACTTGGCTGGGAGGGCCGCAAGGCGCTCGACCGCCTGGCGCCGGAAAGCTTCACCACGCCCGCTGGAAGCAGCCATCCGATCGATTATGAGGCGGAGGGCGGGCCCACCGTCACCGTCCGGGTCCAGGCGCTGTTCGGATTGGCCGAACATCCGGCGATCGCCGGCGGAAAGGTGCCTTTGGTCCTCAGCCTCACTTCGCCGGCGGGCCGTCCGATTCAGACCACCCGCAATCTCCCCGGCTTCTGGAAGGGAAGCTGGGCGGCAGTCGCCAAGGAAATGCGCGGCCGTTATCCCAAACATCCCTGGCCCGACGATCCGGCGTGCGCCGATCCCACGCTCAGGACCAAGAGAGCGGCCGCTCGCGGCAGCTAGCGAAGGCGGGGGGCTGCGGCTATAGAGGGCCCCAATCTTGGGTTCAGAGGTCTGAAATGTCGGCGCGTCTTTTCCAGCGATCCAGAAATGCGATGCAGTCGGGCAAGGCCCGCGAGGGTGAATGGGTGCTGGAATTCGAATCCCAAAGCCCGCGCCGTCCGGATCCCCTGATGGGCTGGTCGGGTGGGGCGGACACCCAGGCGCAGGTGTCGATCACCTTCGACACGCTGGAGCAGGCCAAGGGCTATGCCGAACGCTACGGCGTCGATTACCACCTCGTCCCGCCGGCGCCGCGCAAGCTCCGGATCCAGAGCTATGCGGACAATTTCAAATGATGCTTCGCCTCCCTCTCGCGCTGCTCTTATTCGCAGCGCCCGCCGCCGCCGAAGAAGCGAAGTTCGAGCCGAGCGCCGAAAGCTTCGCCGACGCCGCCGCCTGCCGCGCGCATCTCCAGGGGATCGTCGTGGCCGCTACCGGATATGAACATGTCCGCGGACCCTATGACATTGCCGCTGGCGACGTTCGCATCCACATGGTCCGCGCGGAAGGCAGCGGCCATCGCATCTGGGAACATCGCTGCCTTGACCAGCAGCTCAGCGCGCGCAGCTGGCATCACAGCATGGAAGCGGACGAGGAGGAGTTTACCGTCGAGTCAGTTGTCGCCAAGGCGGACTGGCTGAAGAAAGGCGCTCCCCAACAATAGCAGTATCTTGACGTCGATTTGGACGCCTTCGCGGCGTCTACTCTCCACGAAGTCCGGCACGTCCTTCAATCTTATGCGGTGTACGGCGATATCTTCGCCTTCGATGCCGCCGCCCTTGCCGGTCCGGATCAGCCCTTCTGCGCGGAGCAGCGAAAAGCCCTCCGACGACATTCCCGGCGAAGCATGGAAGCGGCCGAGATCGACCATCCGCTCGGCGCGGTAGCCGGTCTCCTCCTCGAGCTCGCGGATGGCGGCGGCCTTGACCTCCTCGCCCTGTTCCTCGTCGCCCACCAACCCGGCCGGAAGTTCGAGCGAGCGGGCGCCGAGCGGCACCCGATATTGCTCCACCAGGATCACGTGGTCCCCGTCAACCGCCAGGATAACGGCGGCGCTGACTCCGCGGGTGCGGGAGACATATTCCCACGTTCCCTGCTTGGTGACCTTGATGTACTTGCCTTCCCAGACGGTTTCGGCGCGTTCGCTCGTCACAATTCGATCAGCCTGTCCGGAAGCTCGTTGGCGTCTTCGATGGTTTTGGGGAGGCAGCCGGCGAGCACGATACCGATCTGCTCCACCGCCTTGGCCATGCCTTCGCCGGGACGTCCCGCCTTAACATTCTCGATCAGCACCGCCATTGCGTCGCCCCACACTTCGCCGTCCACCTTGTCGTTAATTGCCTCGTCGGCCACAATCTCGGCGCGATGTTCCAGCAGCGAGAGGTAGAGGAGCACGCCGACGCGGCCGTGAGTGCGCTTCTCCGCCGCGACCTTGAACATCTCGATCGCGCGCCGGCGGACTCGTCGCGTCTTCGTGGTGCCCGGCGTCAGCGCCATGCGGAGCGGCATGTAAGCGAGGGCGAAGCGGACGATCAGGAACACGGCCGCGAGCTTCACGAACAGGAAGGCCATCAGCGCCGCCCGGGTGAGCGTCGCGTTCCAGCCGAGGAACAGGCCCATCGCCCAGTCGATGGTGCTTTGCGGAAGGGAGGCCAGCACCGCCGGCACCAGCAGCATGGCGAGCACCGCATAATGAAGGCCGACGTCATGATAGCGGTCAGAGCGGTCGGCAACCACAGTAACGATCTCGCCATCGCTCGCCCGCTCGGCCCGGGTAACGGCCGCCGTGACCAGCGCATGGTCGGCTTGCGACAGCTTGAGCATCACCATCCCCCCGATGCGCCGCCGCCGGCGCGGCAAGCAGCAGCGTCAGCAGCAGCAAAAGACGGTTCAGGAGCATTCTTGCGAAGATTACCGGCCAGTGC
>DATMJS010000082.1:0-4007 GCA_035553755.1 Allosphingosinicella sp. | reverse complement strand
GTTCCGAGCCGAGGGACTGGAGCAGCCTCTTGGCCGCGTACATGGTCTCGACATCGAGCAGATCGCCTGCGATCGCGCCCACGCTGCCGGCCGCTCCGCGCGCCGCATCGGCGATCAGCGCGAAGGCATCTTCCCAGCTTGCTTCCTGGAGCTTGCCGCCCTTCCGGATCCACGGCCGGTCGAGCCGGTTCCTGAGCAGGCCGTCCACCGCGTGGCGGGTCTTATCGTGCGCCCACTCCTCGTTGACGTCTTCGTTGAGACGCGGAAGCGCCCGCATCACCTCGCGCAGCCGCGCGTCGAGCCGGATGTTGGTGCCGACCGCGTCCATCACGTCGATGGCGGGGATCTTGCGCAGCTCCCACGGCCGCGCCTCGAAGCTGTAGGGCTTGGAGACGAGCGCGCCGACCGGGCAGAGATCGACCACATTGCCTGAAAGCTCGGAGGTCACCGCGCCTTCGAGATAGGAGGTGATCTCCATATTCTCGCCGCGCCCGATCGCACCGATCTCCTCGACGCCCGCCACCTCTTCCGCGAACCGCACGCAGCGCGTGCACTGGATGCAGCGGGTCATGATCGTCTTGACGACCGGACCCATATATTTCTCGGTCACCGCCCGCTTGTTTTCGGCGAAGCGGCTGTGGCCGCGGCCATAGGCGATGGCCTGGTCCTGAAGGTCGCATTCGCCGCCCTGGTCGCAGATCGGGCAATCGAGCGGGTGGTTGATGAGCAGGAACTCCATCACCCCTTCGCGCGCCTTCTTCACCGTCTCCGACATGGTGACGATTTCCTGCCCGTCCGAAACCGGCAGAGCGCAGCTCGCCTGGGGCTTTGGCGGCCCCGGCTTCACCTCGACCAGGCACATGCGGCAATTGCCGGCGATCGACAGCCGCTCATGATAGCAGAAGCGCGGAATCTCCTTGCCCGCCAGCTCACAGGCCTGGAGGACGGTGGCGCCTGCCGGGACTTCGATGTCGATACCGTCTACTTTGACCGTGGGCATGATTACTCCGCGGCCTCCTGCACCTGGCCCTGCTTCTCGATGATGCGCCGCTCCAGCTCCGGACGGAAATGGCGTATCAGGCCTTGGATCGGCCAAGCGGCTGCGTCGCCGAGGGCGCAGATGGTGTGGCCTTCGACTTGCTTGGTGACGTCCCACAGGAGGTCGATCTCGCCGATATCGGCATTGCCTTCGCGCAGGCGCTCCATCACCCGCCACATCCAGCCGGTGCCTTCGCGGCAGGGCGTGCACTGGCCGCAGCTCTCATGCTTGTAGAAATAGGATATGCGGCTGATTGCGCGGACGATGTCGGTCGATTTGTCCATCACGATCACGGCCGCGGTGCCGAGGCCGGACTTGAGGTCGCGAAGGCCGTCGAAATCCATCGGCGCGTCGATGATCTCGTGCGCGGGGACCAGCGGAACCGAGGAGCCGCCGGGGATGACGGCGAGAAGATTGTCCCAGCCGCCGCGTATGCCTCCGGCATGGCGGTCGATCAGCTCGCGGAACGGGATCGACATCGACTCCTCGACCACGCAGGGCTTGTTGACGTGCCCGGTCAGCTGGAAGAGCTTGGTGCCCTCGTTCTTCTCGCGCCCGAAGCCCGCGAACCAGGCCGCGCCGCGCCGGAGGATGGTCGGCACCACCGCGATCGATTCGACATTGTTGACGGTCGTCGGACAGCCGTAGAGGCCCGCGCCCGCCGGGAAGGGCGGCTTCAGTCGTGGAAAGCCCTTCTTGCCCTCGAGGCTGTTGAGGAGCGCGGTTTCCTCGCCGCAGATATAGGCCCCGGCGCCGCGATGGACGAAGATGTCGAAGTCGTAGCCGGACTTGGCCGCATTCTTGCCGAGGAGGCCCGCATCATAGGCTTCCTGCACGGCGGCGAAGAGCGTCTCGGCTTCGCGTATGAACTCGCCCCGTATGTAGATGTAGCATGCGCGCGCGCGCATCGCGTAGCCTGCGATCAGCGCGCCTTCGATCAGCTTGTGCGGATCGTGGCGGATGATCTCGCGGTCCTTGCAGCTCCCCGGTTCGGATTCGTCGGCGTTGATGACCAGGAAGTTGGGCCGGCCGTCCTTCGGCTCCTTGGGCATGAACGACCATTTCATGCCGGTTGGAAAGCCCGCGCCGCCGCGCCCGCGCAGGCCCGAATTCTTGATCTCGTCGATGATCGCGTCCTGGCCGAGCGCCATCAGCTTCTTGGTATCGTCCCAATCCCCGCGCTTCTGCGCCGCCTTCAGCCCCCAGGGTTGGTAGCCGTAGACGTTGGTGAAGATGCGGTCCTTGTCCTGAAGGGGCGCGCCGGTCATTGGCCGCTCTCCTCGATGACAAAAACCCGTTCGGGCTGAGCCCGTCGAAGCCCTGCCGCATCATTCTTCAACCTCAGGAAAGAAGGACAGCCCTTCGACAGGCTCAGGGCGAACGGCGGGAGTGGATGCCTCAGGCTCATTTCCACTGCCCCCGATAATCGTAATTCTCGCCCACCATCTCCGGAAGCGTGGTAGGCCCGCCTTCGGGGGCGCTGGTCTGGCGTTCGATCTGGGGACCGGGTCTGGGCGTCTCGCCTCGGGCGAGCGCGTCGAGAATGGCGGTCATGCTCTCCAGCGTCAGATCCTCGTAATTGTCGTCGTTGATCTGCACCATCGGCGCATTGGCGCAGGCGCCGAGGCATTCGACCTCGGTAAGGGTGAAGAGCCCGTCGGGAGTCGTCTGGCCTTTCTGCAAGCCCTTGTTCTTGCAGGCCGCGAACACATCGTCCGAGCCGCGCAGCATACAGGGCGTCGTTCCGCAGACCTGGACATGGTAGCGCCCGACGGGCCGGAGGTTGAACATGGTGTAGAAGGTCGCGACCTCGTAAGCCCGCATGTAGGGCATGTCGAGATAGGCGGCGACATATTCGATCACCGGGACCGGCAGCCAGCCCTGGGTCTGCGTCTCCGCCCCCACCTGCCGCTGGGCGAGGTCCAGCAGGGGGATGATCGCGCTGTGCTGCCGCCCCGGCGGATAGCGGCCGACCACCGTCTTCGCCTGCGCCTCATTGTCGGCGGTCCAGGCAAAGTCGCCCCAGCGGGCGCGAACCTCGTCGATCGGAATGCTGTTGGGGAGGATGTCAGCCATCTTTGCGCTCCTCTTCGTCGCGGACGATCCGGCGACGACGGCTGGCGCCGGCGCTCGCTCCGGCGAGAAGCAGGAGGAGGAGGATGGCTCCCGCAGGCATTCCCCAGCCGCCGGACCCGCTGTCGCGGTTCGCGAACAGATAGAAGCCGCCCAGCACCGCCACCAGGACCAGCAGGACGCTCATCACGATCGTTCGGCGATCCCTCACCGGTCCACCTCCCCGAACACGATATCCATGGCGCCGAGGATCGCAGTGGCGTCGGCAAGCATGTGGCCCTTGGTCATGAAGTCCATTGCCTGGAGGTGGCTGAAGCCCGTGGGCCGGATCTTCACCCGATAGGGCTTATTGGTGCCGTCGGCGACGATGTAGACGCCGAATTCGCCTTTGGGGCTTTCGGTGGCGACATAGACTTCGCCTGCGGGCACGTGGAAGCCCTCGGTGTAGAGCTTGAAGTGGTGGATCAAGGCTTCCATCGACTGCTTCATCTCGCCGCGCTTGGGCGGCACTACCTTGCGGTCGAGGCTGGCGACCGGCCCTTCGGGCATTTCGTTGAGGCACTGCTTGATGATCCGCGCGGACTGGCGGACCTCCTCGACCCGGACCATCATCCGGTCATAGCAGTCGCCGCGCGTGCCGACCGGCACTTCGAAGTCCATCCGATCGTAGACGTCGTAGGGCTGGGACTTGCGGATGTCCCAGGGGATGCCGGCGGCGCGGATCATCGGGCCGGAAAAGCCCCAAGCGATCGCGTCCTCCTTGGAGACGACCGCAATATCGACGTTGCGCTGCTTGAAGATGCGGTTGTCGGCGACGAGGCTGATCGAATCCTCGAACAGCTCCGGCAGGCGCTTGTCGACCCAGTCGCCGATGTCGGCGAGCAGCTTCAGCGGC
>DATMJS010000081.1:0-15570 GCA_035553755.1 Allosphingosinicella sp. | reverse complement strand
CGCAATATGGCGTCTTCTACGTGACCAAGCGTGAAGGCGATGAAACGGTGCTCGACTTGGTCGCCAGCTACGGCGCCGAGAACCGTGAAGAGCTGAAGCCCACCTTTAAGCTGCGCGAAGGTCTTGTCGGCCAGTGCGCCGCCGACAAGAGGGCGATCCTTCTGCAGAACGTGCCGGGCGAATTCATCCGCATCGGCTCGGGTCTCGGGCATGCAACTCCGGCCAGCGTCAACATCATGCCGGCGTTGTTCGAGGACGAAGTGAAGGCGGTGATCGAGCTCGCCTCGTTCAGCGAGTTCAACGAAACGCACCAGAGCTTCCTCGATCAGCTGATGGAATCGGTCGGCATCGTCTTGAACACGATCGCCGCCACGATGAGGACGGAAGGCCTGCTGAAGCAGTCGCAGCTGCTGACGCAGGAGCTGCAGGCGCGCCATCGAGGAAAAGGCCGAACAGCTCGCCCTCACCTCAAAGTACAAGTCCGAGTTCCTCGCCAACATGTCGCACGAGCTCCGGACGCCCTTGAACTCGCTCTTGATCCTGTCGAAGCTGCTCGCCGACAACCCCCAGGGCAATCTGAGCGAGAAGCAGACCGAATTCGCCCGCACCATCCATGCGGCGGGTTCGGACCTTCTCGCGCTCATCAACGACATCCTCGACCTGTCGAAGATCGAATCCGGCACGGTTTCGATCGAGGTCGGCGACGTGCAGCTGAAGAGCCTCAAGCAGAATGTCGAGCGCACCTTCCGCCAGCTGGCTTCGGACAAGAATCTCGACTTCCAGGTCGAGTTCGACAGCCGCCTGCCGCTCACCATCCGGACCGACGAGAAGAGGCTGCAGCAGGTGGTGCTCAACCTGCTGTCCAATGCGTTCAAGTTCACCTCGGAAGGCAGCGTCACCATGGCGGTGGAGTGCGTCGACGGAGGCTGGACCAGCAACCACCCCATCCTCAGCAAAGCCGACAGCGTCATCGCCATTTCGGTGACCGACACCGGCATCGGCATCCCCGAGGACAAGCAGAGACTGATCTTCGAGGCGTTCCAGCAGGCCGACGGAACCACCAGCCGGCGCTATGGCGGCACCGGCCTGGGCCTCTCGATCAGCCGCGAGATCGCTCGCCTCCTCGGCGGAGAGCTGCAGGTGCGGTCGAAGCCCGGCGAAGGCTCGACCTTCACCCTGTTCGTGCCGCAGGACGCGGCGGCCGAGCAGGTCGCGCTCCCCTCCCCCTCCTCGCTGCCGGCGGCCAACGACCTGCCGCTGGCCGCGACGACGCTCACGTCGGAGGATCTGGGCGACGACCGCGACGATCTGGCCGACGATCCGTTCGTGCTGATCGTTGAGGATGATCCGACCTTCGCTGCGATCCTGCTCGACATCGCCCACGAGGCGGGCCTCAAGGGCGTGCTTTCGGGCGCGGGCGCGGGCACGCTGGCGATGGCGCGCAAGCTCCAGCCGGACGCGATCACGCTCGACCTCGGGCTCGCCGACATCGACGGGTCGGTGCTTCTCGACCTCTTGAAGCACGACCCGGACACCCAGCACATCCCCGTGCACGTCATCTCGGGCAAGGAAGAGGTGGCGGACGCGCTGGCGCTCGGCGCCCTCGGCGTGACCGAAAAGCCCGCCTCGCACGAAGAGCTGGTGAAAGTGTTCAACGACCTCCAGAAGAAGGTCAGCCGCCGCGAGAAGAAGGTGCTCGTCATCGGCAGCGACGCCAAGGTTCGAAAGACCATCGCCAAGGGCTTTGCCGAAGCCGGCATTACGGTCGAAGGGGCGCCCTCGCTGGTCAAGGGCATCGCCAAGTCGGGTATCGCGGCCTTCGACGCCATCGTGCTCGCGGCATCCGAAGCGGTCAGCGTCGCCGGCGAGCTCGAAGCTCTGGGCCCCGATTCGGTCACCGTGCCCGTCATCGTGGCCGGGGACGGCGAGGTTCATAATGACGTGAACGTCGCCCTCAACCGACTGTCGGCGACCTGGGACATCATTGTCGCGCGCAGTGGCGAAGAATTAGAGACGATCGTTTCGACGACCCTTCGCCGCGGCAAGGCGGCTCCGTCCAAAGCGGACGGCGGCTCACGCGGGGTTCCCGAGCTTGCCGGGGCCACCATCCTCGTGGTCGACGACGACATTCGGAACATCTACTCGCTGACCAGCGTGCTCGAGACCTACGACGCCACCGTACTCCATGCCGAGCGCGGCCGCGAAGGCATCAAGATCCTGGAGGAGAACCCGTCGATCGACGTTGCTCTGATCGACATCATGATGCCGGAAATGGACGGGTATGAGACGATGCAGCAGATCCGGGCACGCAAGGCGCTGGCCGACGTGCCGCTGATCGCGGTAACCGCCAAGGCCATGAAGGGCGACCGGCAAAAGTGCCTCGATGCCGGCGCATCCGACTATATCGCCAAGCCTGTCGACATGGACCTGCTGCTCGCTTTGCTTCGGGTGTGGATCGCACGCGCGCGCGACAAGGCGGCGAATTCCCAGGCCAAGCCCCGGCTGGCGCAGACGGCGGCGGCGGCGGAGTAAGCTGTGACCGCGGAAAAACGAGTGCGTGCGGCAAGCGACGGCGGAGCCGCGGCCACGCTGACTCGGGCGCGGGCCGCTCTCGCCGCGCCCGAGGAGATCGAGCGGCCTCGAGTGCTCATCGTCGACGACGACGAACGCAACCTGCTCGCCCTCAAAACGGTCGTCGAGGAAGTCGCCGAGGTCGTAACCGCCGCATCCGGCGAAGAAGCGCTTCGTCACCTGCTGAAGGGCGAGTTCGCCGTCATACTGCTCGACGTGTTCATGCCTGGGCTGGACGGCTACGAGACCGCGCAGATGATCCGCAAGCGCGAGCAAACCAAGGGTATCCCGATCGTCTTCCTGTCGGCGGTAAACAAGGAAAGCGCCCATCTCCTCCGCGGCTACGAAATGGGCGCCGTCGACTATGTATTCAAACCCGTCGAACCGATGGTGCTGCGCTCCAAGGTTGCGGTTTTCGTAGAGCTGTTCGCCAAGACCCGCGAGATACAGCGCAAGGCGAGGCAGGAGCAGCAGCTGCTCGACGCCAATCTTAAGGCCAATGCGGAACGGCTGCGCGTGGAAAAGGAGCTGCGGCTCGCGCAGCAGCGGCAACAGGCGATCATCGAATCGCTTCCCATCGTGCTTTATCTTGAACCGCTCGACAGCAATCCACGCTGGCCGGCTTTCGTCAGCGGCAATTTCGAGGCGGTGACCGGCTACACCTACGATTATGTGAAGAAGCATCCCAATCTGTGGGAGGAACGGCTCCACCCCGACGACCGCGAGAGGGTGCTGGCGGCGCTCGCGGCGCGGCGGCAGAGCGGCCACTATTCCCAGGAATATCGTTGGCAATGCGCGGGCGGGGAATACAAGCATTTCCTCGATCAGACCGTGCTGCTCAGGGACACCAACGGCAATCCGGTCGAGTTCGCCGGCACGCTGATGGACGTGACCGACCGTAAGCTGCTCGAAAACCAGCTCATCCACTCGCAGAAGATGGATGCGGTCGGAAAACTTACCGGCGGCATTGCGCACGATTTCAACAACCTGCTGGCGGCCGTGCTCGGCGGCCTCAGCATGATCGAAAAGAAGGTCGAGCTAGGCGCAGAGCAAAAGAAGGTGCTCGGCATGACTCGCCACGCCGCCGAGCAGGGCACCGAGCTGGTGAAGCGTCTCCTCGCCTTCGCTCGGCGACAGCAGCTTGAGCCGGCGCGGGTCGAAATCGGCAAGCTCTCGACTGCGGTCGGCCAGCTGCTCGCTCATACGCTGGGCGGGCTCGTCCATCTCGATTGGGAGATCGATGAGAATTTGTGGCCGGCGTTCGCGGACGAGGCGCAACTCGAGCTTGCGCTGATGAACCTTATAATCAACGCGCGCGACGCCATGCCGGACGGCGGCACAATCATTGTCACCGGCGAGAACCGCACGCTGCCGCCCGACAATGAGATGGCGCTTCCCGAAGGCGATTATCTGATACTGACCGTCGCCGATACCGGATCGGGCATTCCGCCCGAAATCGCGGAACGGGTGCTCGAACCCTTTTTCACGACCAAGGAAGTGGGCAAGGGCACCGGGCTCGGCCTCAGCATGGTGTACGGCTTCGCCAAGCAATCCGACGGCGCGCTCCGGATCGACAGCCGCGTTGGCGAAGGCACCCGGGTCGAGCTGTGGCTTCCGCGAGCACCGGAGATGGCGGTTCGCAAAGCTGCTGCCAGCAACGAACAAGGCTCTGTCAGGATCAGCGAAGGGGACCGTCCCAAGCTGCGCATCCTGCTGGCCGACGACCATCCCGGCGTCCGCGCGACTACCGCGGCGATGCTCCAGGATGCCGGACATACGGTTATGCAGGCCGCAGGGGGCGCCGAGGTGCTGGCGGCGGTAGAGAAGGACCCGGGCTGCTGCGACGTGATCGTCAGCGACTATGCGATGCCAGGGTTGTCAGGCGTGGAGGTGGTCCGCCGTTTGCGTGATCTGAAGCCCGGGCTGCCCGGAGTGATCATCACCGGCTATGCCGATACCGACTCGATCTCCAACCGGCCGGCCGATGTGCTGGTGCTGGCCAAACCCTTCACTCCCGATCAGTTGAGCAATGCGGTCCAGATCGCTTACGGGCGGCGTCCGCAGGCCAAGTCGTCCGCTCGAAGAGCGGCGGCGCTCAGCTAGTTTTTCTCCACCGATAGCTGCTCCCATTGCCGCAAGAAGCTGATAGGCTTCCGACGGGTGAAGAATCGCGAGTCTCAGGATGGAATACGACACCGGCGCGATAATGGGCGGCCTTTACGGCGACGGCATCATCGCCCTCAAAGGCGCCTTCGACTGCGAATGGGTTCTCCGCATGCGCGAGGACATCGAGCTTCTGTTCGACGAAGCCCGGCGCACGCCCCACGGGGCGCTGCCGCGCGGGCCGCAGCGTTGGTATGTCGAGGTCCAGCCCGAGCGGGTCCGCGGCTTCATCGATATCGCCACCCATCCCTGGTTCGTCGCCGTCTGCGAGGCGGTGCTGGGGCCGGACTATAAGATCGTCGAGATAGGCTTCGACATCCCCTTCCCCGGCGCCGCCGATCAGCCATGGCACCGTGACTTCCCCGCGCCCGAAGCGACGATGAAGGGCCGCCGGCTGAACTCGCTCGCCTTCAACCTGACGGCGGTGGACACGACGCTGGAGATGGGCGCGTTCGAGATCGCCCCCGGAACTCAGTGGGACGACCTTAGCGGCTATCCCAACGAGATGTTCCCGCCGCGGGATCTCTGGCCGCGCTACGAGGAGCGCAAGATCGGGAAGCTGCCCCAGATGGGAGACATTTCCGCTCGCTCCGCGCTCACCATCCATCGCGGTACGGCGAATGTTTCGAACCAGGCCCGGCCCGTGCTGGTGGTCGGCGTTGACGCGCCCGACGCAACCAATGCCCACCACCACGACCTCCAGGTGACGGAAGCCTATGCCGCCGCCCTACCTCCGCGCGTGCTGGACCATCTCACCTACCGGATGGTGGAGAGGCTGGAGACGGTCGAGCAGCATCATGTGATCGAAGGCTTGCTGCAGCCCGCTTATTGAAGAGAGATCTGGTGCTCGGTTCCGAGGAAGGCGAGGAGCGCAAGCCTTACCGGACCAGCGGAGTCCCCCAGAAAATCAGCGGCCAATGGCGATGGCGGCTCTATCATGGCTAGGAGCCGGTACAAGAATTGTAGCTCAAGCCATTGTATGGCAATGCAATTGCTTCTCCTTTTCACCCAAGGATGAATTTAATGCGATTTTCCTTCGTCACCGCCTTGTTGCTTGCGGCTGTCACCCCTGCCTTGGCCCAAACTCCGGTGGAGCGGCGGCAGGTCGGGTCCGCTACCCTCGAAAATGTGCCGGCCATACCTGCGGACGTGAAAGCGGCGGTCCAGCGCTACCAGAATTACCGGGAGGCGACCTTCCGCGACTGGCTGCCGGACGGATCGATGCTGATCACCACCCGCTTCGGCACGACCAACCAGCTGCACCGCGTCGCCGCGCCCGGCGCGACGCGGACCCAGATCACCTTTTTCGACGAGCCGGTGGGCGGCGCCTGGACCATTCCGGGCAGCGACCGTTTCGTCATCACACGCGACACCGGCGGGGACGAATGGTTTCAGCTCTACACGATGGGGCTTACCAGCGAACCTGCGGCGCTGACCGAACCGGGCACGCGCAACCAGTCCGCCGTGTTCAGCAAGGACGGGCGGCTGATGGCCTGGTCGCGCGCGGTGAAAGGCTCCGGCGACTATTCGATCATGGTCGCTGACCCGACCGATCCGAGTTCCAAGCGCCTGGCCTATCAGGCCACGGGCTCATCGGGACCCGTGGACATATCTCCAGACAAGCGCACACTGCTCCTCGCGCGCAGCTTCTCGAACCGCGAGACGCGACTGGCTCTACTCGACCTCGCCTCCGGCGAGGCGCGCGAACTCCCCTGGTCGCGAGCCAGGCCAGTGCGTTACGAGGATCCGCGCTTCGGCCGCGACCGACGGTCCATCATCACGATCACCAATGCCGGCAGCGACGTCCGAAGGCTGGTCGAGATCGATCTCGAAACCGGCCGGCGCACACCAATCTCTCCGGAAATGGAATGGGACGTCGAAGCCTACGACATGACGGACAATGGATCCGTTGTCGCTTACGCGGTCAACGAGGAAGGCTATTCGACAATTCACTACCATGATCGCGTGAGCGGTCGAACCTGGCCTGTTCCGGAGCTGCCGCGGGGCGTGCTCACCGGACTTAAATTTTCTCCGGACGGCGGCAGGCTCGCCGTCGGCCTTTCCACCGCGACCAGCGCCGGGGACGTCTGGACCTTCGATCGCAACGGCGGAGGAGTGACCCGCTGGACCCATTCGGAGCTTGGCGGCCTTGACCCTGCCCAACTCACGGAGCCGAAGCTGATCCGCTTCAAATCCTTCGACGGGCTGTCGGTGCCGGCTTTCGTCTATTGCCCGAAGAACGTGCCGGCGGGCGCGAAGACCCCGGTGGTGATAGACATACATGGCGGACCGGAAGCGCAAACGCGCCCCGGCTGGAACCCGGGCGCGCAGCTGATGGCCGACCTGCTGGGAGCGACGGTGATCCTGCCCAACGTCCGTGGCAGCGACGGCTACGGCACCCGCTACCTCAATCTCGACAACGGGCCCAGGCGTGAAGACAGCGTCCGGGACATAGGAGCGCTTCTCGACTGGATCGCTGCGCAGCCCGGTCTCGATAAGGACAGGGTGGCGGTCTACGGTCAAAGCTATGGCGGCTACATGTCGCTCGCAACGATGATCCATTATGCCGACCGGCTGGTGGGCGGGGTCGAACGCTACGGCATCAGCGACTTCATCACCTTCCTCAACAACACCGAAGCATATCGCCGCGATAATCGCCGCGCCGAATATGGCGACGAGCGCGATCCGGCGATGCGCAAGGTGTTCGAACGGATCAACCCGCTGGCCAATGTGCGCAGGATCACCAAGCCGATGCTGGTGATGCAGGGTGCCAACGACCCGCGCGTGCCGAAATCGGAATCGGACCAGGTTGTTGCCGGAATACGGAGCAACGGCGTCGATGTCTGGTATGTCGTCTTCGCCGACGAGGGGCACGGTTTCCTGAAGAAGCCGAACAACGATCTTCGGCGCGAGGTTGAAACGGTGTTCCTGCGCCGGCTGTTCGCGTCCACCCGATAGCCATCCTCCACTCAGCGCTTCGAAGCCTCAGACCGGCCAATGGGTGGAAGCCAAAGCGCGCGCGCATCGTTCCCGCTTCCAGATCGGCTGTTGCCGGAGAGTGGAGGGGCTTCGATCGGCGCCAGAAGGCGCTCAAATTGGAGGCCGGAATGAAGAAGATGTTGATGATCGCCGCAGCCCTGACGATGGGCAGTGCGGGCCTTGCCCAGTCCAATATGGGCACCGCCGACCAAAGCTGGAACACGGCAAGCGGCGGCTATCCCGCTTGTTCGCGCACCGTCACCGACAGCTGCATCCAGCTTTACGAACGCGGGGTTCGCAGCAGCGCCAATCTGGCCCTGAACCGCAACAGGGGCATGTCAGCGGGTGGAGTCGGTGGGCCTTATGAAGCCGTGACGGCCCATTCGGGTACCATGACGACCACCCACGGCACCTATGCCGGCACGGGAGGGCCCATCGACCAGCGCACCGGCTATCCGCCGTGCACGCGCCGAGGCCCCGGTCAAGACAGCTGCATCCAGCTTTACGAGCGCGGCGTCACCGGCGCCGGCAATTAAGCGGACACTCCCTGGCGAGGATGGGGACGTTGATCCTCATCCTCGCTCACCCTCGCGCCCATACCATTCGTCGAGCCTCATCAGCTGATCGTAATCGCCATAAGGCGCATATTGCGGGTGTAGCTTGGCGGTGAAGGGCTCCACGCCCGTCAGCCACTTTTCGGCCGCAGCGATGAAGTTGCGCGCGGCGAGCGTGGTGAATTCGGCCGGATCGAGGCCGTTCCTGCCCCCGGTCGGGCTGGCGACGAAGCCGAGCTTCCCAGCCTTTTTCGCCAGCGACCAATATTCAAAAGCGGCCGGCATCCCTTCCAGATCCGGAAAGCCTCCCTGCTCCGCGATAAGACCGAGCAGGCCGAGTTGCATCGAATATCCTTCCGCCACGGCTTTCGAGCTTGGCGGCGATCCGCTTTTGTAATCGACGATCACAAGCGACCCGTCGGCGGCGCGGTCGATCCGGTCCGCCTTGCCGCCGAGCGTCACGCCCGCGACCTCGATTTCGCCCCAAACTTCCGCCCTGGCGGGCAGCCGCCCCGCTTCCCTGTTCCTCGCCACTTCGCCTGCGATCCAGTCGATCGCCTCCATCAGCCGCGGCTGCCAGAGTGCACGCATCAGCGGATGGGCGGAGGCGCCGGCGAGGAACGCCTCCGCGCGCGGGCGGAGGCTGGCCGGATCGCAATCATCCTCCTTCATCCAGGCTTCGAGCACCTCATGCACCGCGCTGCCGCGCCAGGCGGGGCTCGGGTCGGCATCGATCGCATCGAGCGCGGAGAGCCGCAGCATCTTGCGCGCGTAAAAGGCGAACGGATCGGCTTTGAGCCGGTCGACTTCGGTAACGGAAATAGCGCGGGGGCGAATGGCCGCGTCGGGTGTCGGTGCCGGCTGTTTCGCGGGCCTGTGCTCTTCCGGACGGTCGAGCGCCTGCGCCCAGCGGCGGTGGTAAGGCGAGCGTGTGAGGCCGCCGGTCACCGCTTCCAGCCTAAGCCAGAAGCGTGAAGCGACGGCGGGTGAGCGGGCGTCGCGCCTCGCTCGGGTCACCAGCACTTCGCGCCCGCCCAATGCGCCGGCAAGGTCGTGCGCCGAAAGGCCGATACGGCGTTCTAGGCTCGGCAGGCCGAGCTCGGCCCGAATGCGAGGGGCGAGCCAAGGGTCAGGCGTCGGAAGCGCCGGCCAGGTGCCTTCGTTGAGGCCGCCGAGGATCATCAGATCGGCATGCTGGAGCCGCGCTTCGAGCAGCCCCCAGATGAAGATGCGGGGATGCTGACCATAAGGCGGCCGCACGGCGATGTCGCGCATCAGCTGTTCGAGCAAAGGCGGCAGGCTGGCTGGTTCGAGCCGCTCGGGGCCCTGTGCGGAAACGGGCTCAAGCGAAGCGAAGAGATCGGCGGCGGCCCGGCCTGCCGGACCGACCCAGACGTGGTTGCCGGTGAGCGCGGAGGCGGTCTCGCGAAGCGCGGCGATAAGCGCCGCGATGCTCGGCCTGTCCGCCCCGAAGGCGCTTTCCAACGGCTTCAGCAGCGGGGCAACCGCTTTCCACCAGGCGCCCGCCCGCTGAAGCCGCTCTCCGTCCCGTCCGCTCCCACCGGCGAGATAGTCGCCGATGCCGTCGAGCCCGGCCGGCGGGCGTGGGCCGCGCAGGGCGATGTCAAGGTGACGCGCGCCTTCGAGCCAGGCGAGGCGCCCCTCCCCCTTCATCACCAGCGGGTGCTTTAGAAGCGCGAGCAGAGGCACCGGCGCGAATTTCTCGGCGGCGGCGGAGGCAAGCCCGAGCAGCAGCGTCCCCGGCGGCGTCTCGGATAAAGGGCGACCGGCGCTGTCGTCCGCCTCGATGCCCCAGCGGCGGAGATGAGCTGAAACGCGGCGGGCGAGCGCACGGTCGGGCGTAACCAATGCGGCCGTGCGGCCCGGCGCTTCCAGCGCTTCGCGGAGCGCAATGGCGATCGCCTGCGCCTCCTCAGCCGGACCGGCCAGCTCCAGTGCGCGGACGCCGGTGAGGCGGCGCTCCGAATTGGGTAGCTTTTCCCATGTGTCGGTGAAGCGCGCGGGCTTCATCGCGTTGGCGATCGCCCGGCTCCGCACCGCCGGCGCATCGCGCCCGCCGCCCCAGCGCCAGCTTTGCACTTCGCCGCGGCCGACGCTCATGCGGTCAAGGAGGAGCTTGAGGTGGAATTGAGGATGGGTCTCGATCGCCCTCTCGCGGCGCCCCGTTTGCGGGTCCGGCCGATGCGGCCCGAGCGCGTTCCACTCCTCCTCGTCCATTCGAATGTCGAGCGCCGGGAGGACGACCATGCCTTCGGCAAGCCGCGCCACCGTGTGGAGAAGCCCGGCGACGGCGGGGGCGGTGGTGGTGATGCCGGCCGCCACCATGAAACCGGGCGGCGGCTGCCTCCGCCAGCGCTCCGCTACCGCGCCGAGCAGCCGGTTGCGGCGTTCGGCCAAGTCTATACGCCCCCTCTGCGCCAGCAGCTTCGGCCATTCGCTAAGTATGACCTGCAGCCGGTCGAGCGACTTCTGCCAGTGAAGCGACAGATCGGGGAATTCGGCCGCGAACTCGCGAAGCCGCGCCGGCTCGACCTGCTCGATGAGCAATTGGTCGAGCGTACGGGCGAGATCCCGGGCAAGCCGCAGCGCCTCCGCCGCGTCGATCCCGCCCATCTGCTTCTGCACGAGCGAGGCGAGCAACATGAGCCGCTCGACGGGTTCAATGGCCGGAGGGATATTTCCCCCGTCCGTCAGCGGATCGAGCGCCCCTCCGATCCGGTCGTCGAGTTCGGGATCGCCCACCGGCACCATGCGCGGCAGCAGCAGCCCTCCTTCCGAACGCCGCACGAAAGCATCGGTGACAGCACGGGCGGCCCGGTTGTTGGGGACGAGGATCATCCCCTGGGCCAAGCCCGTCTTGGTCCCCCCGTAGCGCGCGATCAGTCCGGCGGCGAGCGCATCCGCAAAGGCGCGATGCGGCGGGATGGTGAAGACGGAGGGCGCGGAAGAAGAACTCACCGGCCCAGCCTAGTCGGCTCAGGCGAAGCTGAGAAGCGCTTCGGTCTGCTTTACGTTCTGCGGCGTGCCGACGTCGAACCAGAGCCCCTGGTGCACCGCCCCGAAGCAGCGGCCTGCCGCGAGCGCGCGGTCCCAGAGGAGGTTGGTCGAAAAAGGCCCGTCCGGAAGCTCCCCGGCGAACAGCCGTTTGGAGATGATCTGGATGCCGGTATAGACGAACGGCGCGACGACGCCTCGCTTCCGGCGCCGGAGCTGCCCGGTGGCGCTGAGGTGGAAATCGCCCTGCCCGCCATGACCGGTGGCCCGCGCGAGCGGAATGAGGAGCAGCAAGGCGTCCATCCGGGCATCGTCCCAACCGGAGGCGAGCAGCCGAAGCGAATCGACAGGTCCGTCGATCCAGACATTGTCGGAGTTGATGACCAGGAACGGATCGGCATCGATCAGGGGCAGCGCCTTGACGAGGCCGCCCCCGGTTTCGAGCAGCCTGTCGCGCTCGTCGGATATAATGATCTCAATGTCTTTGACGCGGCTCCTGAGATGCGCTTCGAGCGCATCGGCAAGGTAATGAACGTTCACCACCGCCCGCTTCACGCCCGCCGATTTGAGATGTTCGAGCGTATGATCGAGCAAAGTCTGCCCCGCCACCTCGATCAGCGGCTTGGGCCGGGTGGCGGTGAGAGGGCGCATGCGCTTGCCGAGCCCGGCAGCCATCACCATCGCGGTTTCGGGCACCTGGCATTGCGGCTCCGGACGGAGCGCGAGCGGCGTCTTGTAGCGGGTCATGCGGCGGCGCCCTCTTCCCAGGCGGCGGCGCGCTTTTCGCCCGGAACGTTGCGGTCGAACCAGTCGCGGACCGGCGCCAGCGCAGGATGGTCGAGGTTGCGTTCAAGATAGCCCCAGACGCGCGGCTGGAGCGGCAGATAATGCGGCTTGCCGTCGCGCTTCCAGAGGCGGGTGAAGATGCCGAGGATCTTGGTGTTCCGCTGCGCGCCCAGCACTTCATAATGGGCGCGGAAGCGCTCTTGGTCCGTCACGCCAGCGGCTTTTACATAGCGCTGGAGCATATCTTCCTCGAGCGTCGGTGCCACGTCTCGCCGAGCGTCCTGCAGCAGCGAAACGAGGTCGTAGGCAGGGTGGCCGGCCAGCGCGTCCTGGAAATCGAGCAGCCCCAATTGGCGGCGGCCGGGAAGCACCATCAGGTTGTCGGCATGATAGTCGCGAAGGACGAGCACAGGGCGGCGATCCACCTCCGCCAGCACGTCAGCCCAGGCTTCCCGCCAAGCCGCGTAATAGCCCTCCTCGTCCACTTTGATGTTGAGCGCCGGCGCATACCAGTCGGCGAAGAGTCCGACTTCCCGAGTCATCGCCGCTTCGTCATAAGGCGGAATATCGCCAGGTGCGGGACGGCGTGAGATTTCCGCGAGGGTATCGACCGCGCTTTCGTAGATGTCGCGCTCCCGCTGCGGCTCGCGCTTCAGGAGCGGTCCCACGCGGTCGTCGCCGAAATCCTCGAGCAGGAGAAGACCTCGCTCCCGGTCCACCGCCAGAGGGCGAGGCGGCATGAAGCCTCGCTCGATCAGGTGGCCGGCCACGCATAGGAAGGGGCCGACATCCTCATGCTGGGGTGGGGCATCCATCAGCACCGCCGTCTCGCCCGCCCTGTGAACGCGGAAATAGCGCCGGAACGAAGCGTCGCCAGCGAGCGGACGGATTTCCGCGCCTTCCCAACCATTTGCGGCCAGGAAATCGGGAGCATCGGCAGGCGGAATCATCGGAGCGGCCATCGCCCCTCCCAAGCCGGAGGCACCTCCGCTGTCAAGGAGCGAGCGCCCTCCCCTGCGACCGACAGGCGGAGGCGAAGGCTGTCCGGCCAAAGCAGCCCTTCCATCCGCTCCGGCCATTCGATCAGCAAGGCGGCCACGGCCCTGGCTTCGTCAAGCGCAAGCTCTTCAAGCTCGGCAGGGCTCTCGATGCGATAGAGATCGACATGCCAAAGCGGAATTCTCACGTCCGGGGCGTCATAGACCTGGACGATCGGGAAGGTCGGGCTGACGGCGTCGCCGGCAAAGCCGAGGCCGTGCAGCACACCGCGGCAGAGCGTCGTCTTGCCGGCACCGAGGTCACCGAACAAAGCGACCACGTCGCCGATCCGTAGCCGATCCGCCAGATCCATTCCGAACCTTTCGGTCTCCAGGCTGCTTGCAAGAAGCATCAGGCCTCGCGCGGAAGAAAAACGGTGACGGTCGTTCCGGCGTCGAGCTCCGACTGGAGGTGGATCGTGCCGCCATGCGCCTCGACAAATTGCTTGGCCAGCGGCAGGCCGAGCCCGAGCGCAGCGTCGTCGCCGGACTGGCGGTCCACGGTGCGGTGGAAACGGTCGAAAACGCGCGCCTGGTCAGCGGCGGAGATGCCCCTGCCATTGTCCGAAACCGTGATCTCGGCGGCACGGGGGCTGCCGGTCGCGTGGAGGAGGACGCGTCCGCCCTCGTGGCTATAGGCAACGGCGTTTTTCAACACATTGTCGAGCACCTGGCGCAGGCGGCGGCGGTCGCCGGTCAACTCGCCAACGGACGGATCGAGATCGAGCACCACCTCGATCCCCTTCTTCTTCGCGGCCTCGGCGGCGGCGGCGCAGGCTTCCCTGCACAGCGCCTTGAGGTCGATCTGATCCTCGGCGAGGAGAAGGCTGCCGCTGTCGCTTTGCGTCAGGTCGAGCACGTTGTCGATCAACGCACTGAGGCGGGTGACGCTGTCGTTGATCGCGGCAATATAGTCGGTGGCCGTCGGCGGCAGCTCGCCCGCATAGCCCGCGGCGAGCATCTCGGCGAAGCCGCCGATCGACGTCAGCGGGGTCCGCAGCTCGTAGCTCATATTCGAGACGAAGGCGGTCTTCATCCGGTCCGCATCCTCGAGCGCCTCGTTCTTTTCGCGGAGCGCCGCCTCGATCATGCGGCTGTCGGTGATATCGAGCATGGTGAAAAGCGCGTTGCCGTCAGGCAAGGGAACCGCCGCAAATTCGAAATCGCGCCCGTCGGTGAATGAGACGCGCCCATTGCGCTGCTTGCGTTCCACGGTGGCGCTTCGCACCAGCTCGCGCACCAGCCTGGCATGGGCAGGCCGCTTCAGCTTCTCCGATATGTGCGGGACAAGCGCGTCGATACGGGGGTGCGTCGCAAGCTGCTCCTCCTCGAACTGCCAGACTTCCTTGAACCGGTTGTTCCACAGATGGAGCCGACCGTCGGAAGCGAAGACCCCGATCGCCTCGAACAGATTGTCGAACGTGGCGCTGCGCACGCGGAGCAATGTGTCGCGAGCGCTGGCGAGTTGGATTTGTTCGGTCCGATCCTCGAAGATGAGGAGCAGGCCGCCGTCCGGAAGCGGCTGCGCGACGACGCGGAGATGCTTGCCGCCGGGCAGCAGCCAATCCTCCTCGTCTGCGACAAGGCCGTAAGTGAACCAACCCCGCCGCTCCGCCTTCCATTCGGGAAAGTCGCGGACTTCGGGAAGGTTGCCGCTCTCGCGCATGCTCTCCAGCAGCCGGTCGAACTCGGGTTCGTCGGCGAGAAAGTCGGCGCCGAGCGAGAACAGCCGCGCGAAAGGCTGGTTGAAGAATGTAAGGGTGCGGTCGCGGGAGAATTGGGCCACGCCCGCCGACAGCCGGTCGAGCATGTCGCGCTGGGCGCGCACAAAGCGATGGAGGTCGGCGCGCGCCTGCTCGCGATCTTCGACGTCGATCGCGTAGCCTGCGACTCCCTCGCCAAGCGGCACTTCGACCACCTGCATGGTCCGCCGCTCGCCCGCGATAGTGGCGGGGACCGTGCGGGAGACGGGTTCGCCTTGCTGAAGAACCGCCGCCGCTTGGCTGAGAGCGTTCCGCCCCTCGCCTTCGTCGACAAGTTCGATCCCCGACTTTATCACAGCAAGAGCGCTGTCCGCCTCGACCGCGCGCACATAGGCGCTGTTGACCAAAGCGAGCCGCAGATCGGGCCCGCGATGCCACATGGGAAAGGGCGCGGCCTCGAGAAGGCCCGTTAGCGCGTCGAGGGCCGTTGATAGACGGGCGACTTCGCTCCGCAAGCCGGCCATCTGCTCTTCCGCCTCGGTCGCGTCGGTGAACCAGAGAAGGACGCTTCCTTCGCCCAATTCTGGCGGAGCGGGCCCGCCGCAGACCTTGAGGATGCGGCTCGAAGTGCCGCTTGGCGAGGGGGTCGCTGGCTACGCGATCGACGTCGAAGATCGCGAGCAGGCGCGCGCCGACCTCCATCGCTTTGTGCGCGCCCAGCGCGACATGCTCGACCGGCTGTCGGCGGGCGTGGCCCAATTC
>DATMJS010000080.1:0-17618 GCA_035553755.1 Allosphingosinicella sp. | reverse complement strand
GGCATAAATGTGAGGAGATCGACACCGTGCGTTACGTTTATGGCATCACCGCGGCCTTGCTTCTCGGTGGCACTGCCGCGACGTTGACCTTCCAGCCCAGCTTCGCGCAGACCGCGCAGAACGAGCCGGGCACCATCGCCTCGGCAACTCCGCGGCCGAACGCGCCGATGAGCTTTGCCGACCTCGCGGCACGGCTCCAGCCGGCGGTGGTCAACATCTCCACCAGACAAAGCATCCAGATCAACCGCTCCGGCAACCTTCCGCCCGGATTCGAGGAATTCTTCCGGCAATTCGGAGCGCCTGTTCCCGAAAGCAACGACGCGCCGATCACCCAGCGCGGGGGCTCGCTCGGGTCCGGCTTCCTGATTTCGGCCGACGGCTATGTCGTCACCAACAACCATGTGGTCTCGCCCGCGCGCTCCGGAGCGACCGTCGAGCAGATCACCGTCACGCTTGCCGACCGCCGCGAGTTCGAGGCCGAACTGGTCGGACGCGACATTGAGTCGGATCTCGCGCTCCTCAAGATCCGCGCCAACGGCCTGCCTTTCGTCCGCTTCGGGGATTCGACCCAGACCCGGGTAGGAGACTGGGTGGTGGCGATCGGCAATCCATTCGGCCTCGGCGGCACCGTCACCGCAGGCATCGTTTCAGCGCTGCACCGCAGCCTGCCGGGCGGCGGCGTCTACGACCGCTTCATCCAGACCGATGCGTCCATCAATACCGGCAATAGCGGCGGACCTTTATTCGATCTCAACGGCAACGTCGTCGGCATCAACACGGCGCTGATTTCACCTACCGGCGGCAATGTCGGCGTCGGCTTCGCCGTCCCCGCCGAGCAGGCGCGCCCGGTGATCGACGCGCTCCGCCGCGGCCAGCGTGTCCAGCGCGGCTATATCGGCGTTGGCCTGCAGACCATTGAAGATGACGCTATGGCGCGTGCTTTGGGCGTGCCGAAGAATAGCGGCGAGCTGATCCGGTCGGTGACGCCTGGCGGGCCTGCCGATCGTGCGGGCATTCGGCAGGGCGACGTCGTCGTCAGTGTCAACAACCGGGCCGTCACTCCGGAGAACACGCTCGCTCATATCGTCTCGACGCTGCCGATAGGATCGCGAGTGCCCGTGGAACTGATCCGGGGCGGACAGCGCCAGCGGGTGACGGTGGTCATCGCCCAGCGCCCCTCGCCGGAGGAGCTTGCGCGGCTCAGCGGCGCCGAGCAGGAGCAGGAGGTTGCCGCGCCCCGCGAATCCGACCAGTCGAGCGGCCAGCGCTCCGCGCGCCAGAGCCTGGGCGTCACTGTCCAGACGCTGACGCCGGAGATCGCGCGCTCGCTTCGCCTCAGCGACGTGAACCTGCGCGGCGTGGTGGTGGCGTCGGTGGACCCGTCGAGCGACGCGGCGACCAAGCTCCAGCGCGGCGACATCATCCTTTCGGTGAACCAGCGCGCGGTCGCCACACCCGAAGAAGCCGCGGCTGCGGTGGATGCGGCGCGCGCCGCCGGCCGGACTTCGGTCCTGCTGCTGGTCCGCCGGGGCAACAATCCGCCCGCTTATTTTGGGGTCGAGCTCTCCAGGCGCTGACGGCGGGACGCCTGTGCTCAAGCTAGGGTGATGGCCGCTGAGCTGGAGCTTGGCGGCCATCGTCCTCATTCACGTCGCGCAACGCTCCAAGCTCGCCGCGCTCTCTTGCCTTGCGGCCGTAGACCATCTCGAAGAGCGGCGATGCCATCAGGGTCGTGACTACCGCCATAAGGACCAGCATCGAGAACAGCTCGACTCCGATAATGCCGCGCTGAAGGCCGATGTTGATGATGATGAGCTCCATCAGGCCGCGAGCGTTCATCAGAGCGCCAATTCCGAGCGCGGTGGGGTTGTCCTGGCCCGTGAGGCGTGCCGCGGCCCAGCAGGCGCCGGCTTTAGCGAGGATCGACGCGGCGAGGATCGCGCCGGCGACCAGGAGCAGGCCGGGGTTCGCCACCATGTTCAGCTGGGTATTTAGCCCCGAGAAGGTAAAGAACATTGGCAGCAGAAGGACGACGGTGAACGGCTCCAGCTTGTCCCTAAGCTCACGGGCAAGCACTCCCCGCGGCATCGCGGTCCCCAACAGAAAGCCCCCGAACACCGCATGCATGCCGGCCCAATCCATCGCAAAGGCGGCGGCGAGGAACAGCATCAGCACAATGGACAGAAGGTTCTGGCTTACGCCTCCAGCCTTCTCCGCTGCGGCTCCAAGCGGCGCCAGCAGCCTTGGCCCCACACCGATAACCAGCACAGCAAAGGCGATCGCTGCCACGATTGCCTTGACGGCTACGCCCGATCCGGCGCCGAAGGTTGCGAGCACCACCGCCAGGATGGTCCACGCGCCGGCATCGTCGATCGCTCCCGCAGACAGGGACAACGAACCTAGCGGCGACTTCGAGAGGCCGCGCTCGTGAATGATCCGTGCAAGCATGGGAAAGGCGGTGATGGAGATGCACGCACCCATGAACAGTGTCGCCTGCGGCAAGCTCAACTTCGGCGAAAAGAGTCCGTAGCCGATGAGCCAAGGGGTCATCAGCACCGCTATGAGGAACGGCGCCGCTATTCCGGAGATCGACACCGCGCCCGCGCTTTTGATGTTGCTTCGAAAATGCGACCGGTCGAACCCCAGCCCCACCAGGAACATGTAGAGCCCGACGCCGAGCTGCGCGCCTACATAGAGGACGCCTTTCGTTTCGGTGGGGAACATCGTCGCCTGCAGGTCCGGCGCCAGCAGGCCGAAGAGCGAGGGGCCGAGCAGCACCCCGGCAATCATCTCGCCAACGACCTGAGGTTGGCCCAGAAAGCGTTTGCCCAGCCAGCCGATGGCGCGTGCGGCTGCGACGATGACAGCCAGCTGAAGGAAGAAGATGATGCTGAGTTCGGCTGGCGACATTGGCACTCCAGCGGCTGCCCGTGCCGCTCCGTTGAGGAGCTTATCGTCAGATCGTGTGTGCGCAACAGCTCTTCGAATGCCCGCCGTGGACGGCAAACCAGCTGCTTATCCAAAGCAAGGCTTAGGGCGGCGCGGCTAGGATCGCGCCGGCGCTTGCCGCAATTCGAACAGATGGCGCATGGCCACTATTCGCGCAGAGATAAAGGAAGTGAAGGCGCGAACCCGCGGCTCGTCCTTGAGGTCTTCCCGGGTCACCAGCCACAGCGGCGCGCTGAGTTCCTCGACCGGGCCGATGCAGCGGATGAGCTGCGGGTCCCCCTCCGCCAAGGCGCAAGGAAGGACCGTCAAGCCAAGCCCCGCCTGCACCGCCGCCAGAAGGTTCGGGAGGCTGTTGCTTCGGGCGACCACCTTTGCGGTCCCCGCAACCTGCTCCAGCCAGCTCGGCGCGAGCATGGTAGCGAGAGGTCCGTCTCCCCCTATGATTCTGTGCCGTGAAAGATCTTCCGGCGACGAGGGACAGCCGTTCCTCACAGCATAGTCGCGGCTGCAATAGATCGCCCAAGGGAGCTCGCGCAGCTTGCGTACGATAATCGGCCCGGTTCCCGGCTTCTCCCCCGCCCGAAGCGCCACGTCGGCTTCGCCGCGGCCAAGATCCAATGGGCGCGGGTCGACGATCACGTCGAGCCTCACGTCCGGATAAAGCTCTGCAAACTCGGTCAGCGAAGGCGTCAGGAACAGGTTGGCGATCGTCTCGTTCGTGGTGACCCTGATCGCCCCGGCGAGCCTTCGGGCGCGCTGCTCGATAAGGCGGATCACCGTCTCCGCCTCTTCCTCCACCTGCTTGGCTGCCGGAAGGATTTCCCGCCCCAATTCCGTCAGCCGGTAACCGGAAGGCATTTTGTCGAAAAGCTTTGCCCCCAGCGCCCGCTCGAGGGCGACGATCCGCCGCGCCACGGTGGTCTGGTTGACCCGTAATATCTCCGAAGCGCCGAGGGTGGTCCCCGCTCGGGCAACCGCAAGAAAATGACGAAGGTCATTCCAATCGAGCACCCGCTCGTTATGCATTATTGCATAACCGTTCCGCAACACTCTGCATTGCTGCCGCATCGGGAGCCCCTTACCGAACTCCGGCAATCCCAACACGAAGATTCAGGAACCGCACTCATGCGCAAGCTTTACTACGACCCGGCTTCCACCGTTTGCCGGCCGATCATTATGTTCCTTGCCGAGCATGAGCTTGAGATGGAGCTTGTCCATGTCGATCTCACGCTCGGCGAGCACCTCAGCGACTGGTATGCCGCGGTGAACCCGAACCGGCTCGTCCCGGTCCTGGACGATAACGGCTTCGTCATCACCGAATCCGCCACAATAATGCGCTATCTGGCCTTGGCGGCGAACTCAGAGGCTTATCCCACGGAGCCCCGGCTACGCGCCCGCGTCGACGAGGCTTTGGACTGGTTCAATACCGGCTTCTACCGGGATTTCGGCTATGGTGTCGTCTATCCCCAGATCCTGCCCCATTACCGGGTGGACGAAGCGCAGCTGGGGCCGCTCCTCGACTGGCACAGCGTCCGCGCGCAACAGCGGTTCAGTGTGCTGGACAATCACATGCTCCGCGACGGCGGCTGGGTCGCCGGCAAGGAGTTCAGCATCGCCGACATGTTCGGAGCGGCGCTGGTGACGCTGGTCGAGATGATCGGCTTCGATCTGGCGCCTTACCCAAACGTCCGCCGGTGGCTGGAGGCGGTCAAGAGCCGCCCGTCTTGGGGCGAGGCGAACGCTGCTTTTTACGGCTGGCGCAGCGCCGTCCGAGAGCAGCGGCAGGCCGCCTGAACGGAAAAATTCAAGAGGGGGAAAGACAATGAAAGTCGCCTTGCTATCGATCGGCGTTCCCGTTGGGCTGCTTGGGGCGGCACTGAATCTCGCTCCGGCCGCGCCCGCTTCTTCAGAGCCCAGCCTGGCTTCCGTCCGCGCCGCCACCGCCCGGTTTCAGGACATCAACGTGGCTCTGGCCGAAGGCTATGTCCGCGATCCGATGAACCTGTGCGACACGGCCGACATGATGGGGCAGCCCGCCGAGTTGGGCGCAATGGGCGTGCATTACTTCCGGCCCGACCTGCTCGGCATCACTGCTCCGCCCAACCCGCGGGTCAGCGGGACCGGCACCCATACTGACTTCCTGCAGCCCTCGATCCTAATCTACGAGCCGCAGCCGGACGGAACGATGAAGCTGGTGGCGGTCGAGAACCTCGTATTCGCCAAGGCTTGGCACGCCGCGGGGAACAAGGAGCGGCCTTCCTATCAGGGCATACCCTATGACCGGATGGCGGACGATCCGGCCACGGCCATTGATGAAGCCCATATTTTCGAGCCGCATTATGACCGTCATGTGTGGCTCTACAAGGAGAACCCCAACGGCATCTATGCCCAATTCAATCCAAAGGTCACTTGCGAGCACCATCCAAAGCAGATCGCCTCTTCAGGCGGCGCGCACGGCGGGCCGAACGGCCACGGAGCTTCGGCGGCGATGAACCCGGCGCACGCCCCTGCAATCCAGGCCGTGCCCTGAACATCCCAGTGGCTCGAAACCGGACATCGGACGAGTGTCAGCAATTGGCGGAAAACCGGACATTGCTGATCCTCTGAACAAACGCGCCCTCAATGCCGCAGCCTCGCAGCTGAGGCCTCAGGAGAACTTTGGTCCTGCTGATCCGTTCGGGGGGCATGGGCGGAGCAATCACTAATTGGGTCCGGGCCAGCTGGGACGCCATCCGGACCAGCCTCTGGCTTATTCCAGGCGTCATGTTCCTGATCGGCGCCTCGCTTGCACTATTCCTGCTTCGGCTCGACGAGCAGTATTTCGCTGGGGCGAGTTGGCAGACGTGGATAGCCACCGGCGATGGCGAGGATGCGCGGAACCTGCTTTCGACGCTGCTGGGCGCGGTCATCGCCATGGCCAGTATCGTCTTTTCCGTGACGGTCGTGTCGCTGTCGCTAGCCGCCAATGCGTACGGGTCGCGACTGATCCGCACGTTCCGCTCCAATCGCCGGACCCAACTCGTGCTCGGCATGTTCATGATGACGATCGTTTACCTGCTGCTCGCCCTTAGGGCGGTGCGGGGCGGGGCGGGGCCTGCGGAAGTCCCCGACCTGGCTGTGGCGGTAGGAAGCGCTTTGGCCTTGATCTGTGTGCTGGCGCTGCTCGCCTTTATTCAGGGCGTCGCTACTTTGCTCGTCGCCGACGAAGTGATCCGCCGGGTCCGCAGAGAGTTCGACTCCGCGATCGACGCACTGCCCGCCGCAGATCGGCCCACGCAAGCGCCGGCGGCAGAGCTGCCGGGCGATTTTGAAGAGAGAGCGGCGCGTATCCGGCTTCCGCGCGAAGGCTATGTGCAAGCGGTCGCCTATGCGGAGATCGTCTCCTGGGCGGAGAAGCACGACGTCCTGGTTCGTCTGGACTTCCGGCCTGGAGACTTCGTGGTCGAAGGAGACCGCAAGCTGCTCATCTATCCACCGCCGGCGGACCCCGCGCGGGCGCGGCGCGAGCTTGACCGCTTTATCGTCAGCGGCCAGCAGCGCACACCGACCCAGGATCTGGAGTTCGCGATCCGCCATCTGGTCGAGGTAGCGGTCCGCGCCCTCTCGCCCGGGATCAACGATCCGTTCACGGCGATGGCGGTGATCGATCGCCTGCGTGGCGGCTTGGCGCGGCTCTGCGCTCGGCAGCTCCCGGCGAAGGCGATCGAGGGGGGCTTGGGAAAGCTGCGCCTTATCCGCGATGCCACCAGCTATGGAGGCGCCGTGGATGCCGCCTTCGACCAGATCCGGCAGGCGGGCGCAGCCAAGCCTTCGATACTGATCCATATGCTCAGGGCGATCGGCGCGATTGCGGAGCATACGCGAACGGACGAGCAGCGCTCGGCGCTCGCCAAGCATGCGGACATGGCGTTCGCCGCCGCCGTACGGGAGGTGCGGGATGCGAGCGACCGGCACGACGTAGAGCAGGCCCTACGATCGGCTATGCGTGCGCTTCAGAATAGCAGCGGCTGACAAGCCGAATATCGTTGCGTCCGCTATGGGCTGAAAGCGGATGTTCGGACCACCAAAGGCAAGTCTCGCTGCGAGAACCGCCCGGTCAGCGGGTGGCGCAATGCCTTGACTCCCAATCCTTTTAAGCGCCTCCTGAGGCTACAGGGGGATCGCCGGCCCGGAGCACTAAACCATATTTCGACAAGAGGACCGGCCTGAGGACGCCGCCTGCTATATACTTTCAACAGGGGAGAGTGAGATGGCGATTGCGAAATATGCAGCCGGAATATTGGCGACGGCTGTTCTTGCGGCCCAGCCGTGCGCGGCGGCCGGCCAGGACTTCGGCACGAGCGAGCGGCGCAGCGCGGCTTTCGGAGGGCTGAAGCTAACCATGTCCCTCGGGCATGGGCAGCGGCTAAAGCCGACCGCGCGTCTCCAACTTACCTCTACCCATCAATCCCGCGACGTCCGCACCGGCGAGGTTCGCACCTTCATCCCCTCAGGGCTCGAATTCGGTGCCGCAAAGGGAAAGCCAATGCTGTTGGTGGGCGGCCAGAAGACCACCGACATCGAGAAGAAAATGGGCATTGGCGGCACTGGCACCACCCTCCTCATCGTCGGAGGCGTCGTACTGGTTCTTCTCGTAGTTGCGGCGGCAAGCATTCCTCCGAGCGCGGACTTCGACGATTAGAAGAAGCGGCATCTCTGAAGCAGATGTGCTGCGGAGCGTCCGCAACGGGTGAAAAGCGGACGGTGCGGGGCTGGGGCGGATGGGCTCCGCCCCGTTCCGGATTCACTGCGCCAAGGTGCGGCTGGCGGCAGTGCCGATGGTCGCCCCTGTCGTTTCCGGGTCCGTACCGAAAGCATCATAGATGGCGCGCGCGGCAGTGGCGATGACGGCCGGCCGGTTGTCTCCTCCGCGGGCGAAGAAGGCAACGGCGATCCGGCGCCCTCCCGGCAGTGTGAGGAAGCCGACATCGCTGGTGTAGCGGTTGAGCGTGCCCGTCTTGTTCTCGACCCTCGCATCGGGCGGCATCAGCCCCCTGATGCGGTTCGATCCGGTGGCGCAGCGGCGCATCATGTCGAGCAGAAGCTCGCGGCTGCGCGGCGTCAGAGCCCGATCGCCGTCGACCAGCCGGAGCAATTCCAGCATGGCGGTCGGCGTGCTGGAATCCCTGACGTCCCAGAGGTCCCTGCGGGCGCTGAGCAGCTGGGCGATATTGCGGTCGACCCGGATGCCGCTCAGCCCGTGCGAGCGCAGCCACCAATCCACCGCCCGCGGTCCCCCGAGCATGTCGATAAGCAGATCGGTAGCGCGATTGTCGCTGCGAACCATCATCCTGTCCATCAGGCTGAGCGCCGTCGCGCCGCCTGCCGTTTCGTAAAGGGAGCGCCGTCCGGCATCCACCTCGGCCAGATAGGCGGCCGCCACCGCGATCTTCATCGTGCTCGCCATCGGGAAGGCCTCATTGCCGTTGAAGCTGACGATCCTTCCGGTCGCAAGGTCGAGAGCGGCAAAGCCATATTCGCCAGGGTTTTCGAGAGCGGTGGCGGCGAGCCGCTTTTCGAGCTGATGAAGCTTTGAGGGGACCTCGGCCCAGGCAGGCTGGGCCATGAACAAGGCGGCAAGCCAGAAGACAAACCCGATTTTCCGCATCCGCATACTCCCCAACGGCGCCACGAGCGGGCCCGACGACCCGATCCTCCTTAGCATGTTTTCGGCCGCAGGCGTTAACAATTTGCTCGCTAAGGCCATGGAAGAATTGGCAAAGAGCACCAGTCTCCCATTGATGAAGCGCCTTAAGGGGTTGCAGCCGAATGCGCGCAATGCGTTGAAAGGAACATTGGACGCGAAACCCATGTTCGCGCCGGGGCGCAAAATCATCAAGCCGGTGCTTGCGTGGGCCTCAGTAGCTGAATCCCGCCGCGCCGCGGTGGCCTTGCAGCACATGTTCGTAGAGCTGGCGCGGAGTCCAGAGATGCTCGACCCCGGCCTCGCGCTGCTTCACCAGCTCGACGATAGTCTGGTTGACCGGCGCGTCGCGGCCGAGCTTCTCCGCCAGCTTCACCACCTCACCGTTGAGATAGTCGATTTCGGTCGGGCGGCCCGCGTCGAAATCGTCGGCCATCGATCCCCGCGCGCGCGGATCGATCTTCTGGATGCGGAGGAACAGGTGCCTGAAGATAAGGTCGGGAGCGGCGATCGCGTGGGGCAGGAGCCTGGGCGGCACCTGGCCGACCTTGGCGGGTTCGATGCCTGCCGCGTCGAGCAGCTCGAGCGCCTCGACGATCGCCGCCGCCATCACCCGGCGGAAGTCCCTGTGGCTCAGTTCCTCGAGGATGGTCATGCCGGACAGAGCGTTGATCGCGTTGTTGAGGTTGAACAGCAGCTTGCCCCAGGCGACGCCTGTCATGTCATCCGATAGGACGAGCCGCCCAGGGCGATCGCCGATACGGGCGGCGAGCGCTTCCGTCACCTCGTCGCGCTCGGCAGTGAGGTCGCCCCAGGTGGCGCGGTGCCAGCGGCCGGGGCCGATGCGCACCACGTTGTAGGGGATCATGCCCTGCAAGACGCGCCGCTTGGGCAGCGCGTCCTTCAGCATCTCCGCGTTGCTGACGCCGTTCTGGAAGTTGATCACCGTCGGCTTGCGCCTGGCATGCGCGGCTATCTGCTTCGCCGCCGCCAGGGTGCCCGTGCTTTTGGCGGTGAGGAGCACGATATCGGCTTTGGCAAGCGCCGCAGGCTTGGTGGAAAAGCGCACCGTTCCCGGCGGCAGATGCGTGTGCCAGCCGTCGAAATCCGTAAGGGTGATGCCATGCTCCGCAACGTCCGCCGCGACCCTCTCGCGCCCGATGAATGAAACGTCGAGGCCCGCCGCCGCCCAGGCACCCCCGATGAAGCAGCCGACCGAGCCGGCGCCGAGAACCACAATCTGGGGAGATGAGGCCAAGGCTCAGCCGCGGCCGCGGTAGCTGGCCACGCCCTGCTCCGGCACCCACAGCCCCGCAGGCGGCTCTCCCGATTGCCAGAAGACGTCGATCGGCATGCCGCCGCGTGGATACCAATAGCCGCCGATCCGCAGCCACAATGGCCTCATCTCGGCCGTGAGCCGCTCGGCGATGCCGACGGTGACGTCCTCGTGGAAGCCGCAATGGTTGCGGAACGAACCGAGGAACAGCTTCAGCGACTTGGATTCGACGATCGTCTCGGCCGGCGCATAGTCGAGCACCAGGTGCGCGAAATCGGGCTGGCCGGTGACCGGGCAGAGCGAGGTGAATTCGGGCGCGGTGAAGCGCACGAGATAGGGCTTGGAGGGCCGCGGATTGGGCACATAGTCGAGCACCGCCTCTTCGGGCGAGGCGGGGAGGGAGCTGGACTGGCCGAGATGCCTGGGACTCATGTCCTTCATCTAGTCGGGCGCGCGCCGCCTGTCATTCCCCACCGCCGGCCGCTCTTGCCGCTGTCCGCGCCGGCGCCCGCTTCAGATATTGATCGAGCCAGCGGGTCATCTCCCACAGAGTGTGCCCCACCGACTCCCTAGCCCGGTAGCCGTGCGCCTCGAGCGGCAGGACCACGTAACGGACCGTCGCACCCTGGCCTTTCAGCGCCGCGTAGAAGCGTTCGCTCTGAATTGGAAAGGTGCCGCTATTGTCGTCGGCCTCGCCGTGGATCAGCAGGATCGGCTCCTTGATCTTCTGGACATGGGTGAAGGGGCTCATCTGGGTATAGGTGTCGACCGCTTCCCAATAGGTGCGCTGCTCCGCCTGGAATCCGAAGGGGGTGAGCGTGCGGTTATAGGCGCCGGAGCGGGCGATGCCGGTGCGGAAGAGGTCGCTGTGCGCCAGCAGGTTGGCAGTCATGAACGCGCCGTAGCTGTGGCCGCCGACGGCGATGCGGTCGCGGTCTGCGACGCCCATCGCGACCACCGCATCCACCGCCGCCTGCGCGCTTGAGACGAGCTGTTCTACATAAGTGTCGTTTGGCTCGGCTCCGTTGGCGCCGACGATCGGCATCGTTGGATTGTCGAGCACCGCATAGCCTTGCGTAAGCAGGAACAGATGGCTGGTCCCGCCGGGACGCGTGAAGCGATTTTGCGTGTCGACCACCTGCCCCGCCACTGCCGGATCGGTGAATTCGGTCGGATAGGCCCACATCAGCAGCGGCAGCGGGCCATCGCGGGTCTGGTCGTAGCCGGCGGGAAGATAAAGGGTACCGCTGAGGTCCACTCCGTCGGCTCTTTTGTAGGTCACCAGCTTCTGGGTGACGCCGGCGAGCTGAGGCGCCGGATCGGGAAAGTTGGTGAGCTGGACGGACTCGCCGCCCGAGCGGCTGCGCAGGAACAGGTTGGGCGGATCGATCCGGCTTTCCCGGCGCGTGAGCAGGCGTTCGCCATTATCGTCGAGCAGGGCGACGACCGACTCGTAATAAGGCATTTTCGCCTGCCACAACCGGTCGGTCTTGCCGCTGTCCAGGTCCATGCGCGCGAGGAACGGGAACTCGCCTTCGCGGCTCGCGCCGGGCGCGCTCATGAAGACGCCGCGCCCGTCCGCGGTGAAGTGCATAACCAGCCGCCCCTGCGCATTGGGCCGCATCACTGGCGTGCCGGGATCGTTGTAGCGGTCCTGGAAATTGCGCTCGATCAGCAGCCGTCCCTTTCCGGGAACGCCGGGATTGACGGCAAGCCGCCTCTCCCTGCGCGTGTTCCACCACTGGGAGAACACCATTGCGTAATCGTCGCGTCCCCACAGGATGCCGGAATAGCGGTCTTGAAGATCGACGAGCCGTCGCGGTTCGGACGTGAAGGGAGCGTCGAGCATGAAGACTCGGTCGCGGATCGAGGCTTCGCGCTTGGCATCGCCGCCGTCCTGCGCCTCGACCCAGGCTAGGGTTGCGGGCCTGTCCGAGCGCCAATGGGCCGAACGCGGGCCCGGGGCTACGGCGTCGAACTGCGGCGGCACGTCGTCCCGGAGCGGGAGGTCCGCCAGTTTGTGAACTGCTTTGCCGTTAAGATCGGTGACGCTGATCTCGGTTGGGAAGAGCGCCGCCGGAACGACATAGCTGAACGGCCGCTTCGCGCGGGTGATCAGCAGGTATCGGCCATCCGGCGACACGCTCGATCCCCAGATGAGGCCGGGCTGGCCGATCGGGCGCGGCGCCGATCCGTTCACCGGCACCAGCGTCAGCTGCGATGTGAAATAATGTTCGAACAATGCTTCGTCGGAGGGGTTGCCGAGGAGGTCTTGATAGGTGCGTACGGGCGCCGCGCGCCCGGCATTCTCCTGGACGATAGGGCCATCGGGAGCGCCGCCGGTCCGCGGGGCGGCGCCGCGCCCTGCGGGCACCATCCGAACGATGAGCCCTGAGCTGTCCGGCAGCCATTCGTAACTGCTGCCGAAGGCGGCGTTCACGGTGGCGGAAGTGAGACGGCGCGCCTTAGCCGTAGCCGCGTCCGCCACCCACAGCTCGAGCCCGGCGGAACGGTCGACGAGGAAGGCAAGGCGCGACCCGTCCGGCGACCAGCTGGCCGAGGTGAAGCGCATCCCCGCCGGCAGCGCTACGGCACGAGGGGCGCCCCGGCCGACGGGCTGGAAGGAGAGCGCATTGAGCCAGGCGACGCGGCTGTTCGCAGGGCCGTTGTTGCGCGGATTGATGCGGTAGCCGGCAAGCTTCAGGTCGGGTTCGGCAAGCTCCGCGATGGGCGGCAGGTTGGCGCGGCCGAGCAAAGCGATCGTGTCGCGCCTGGGGCTGACGGACGGCGTCGGCGGCGGCGGCGTGTCGAGGATCTGTGCAATCGGCGCCGGCGGCGTCGCATAGCCGCCAGTCTTGGCGCCGGTCTGTGCGGCTGCCGGAGCGGCGGCGATCAGCAGGAAAAGCGACGAAAGCTTCAGAAAGGGCCGGTGACGCAAGCTATCCCCCAATGACTGGAATCATTCACTATCCCGTTGCTAAACAAGAAAAGTGCCTGCCGCCAGTAGGAAGCCCCCGGGCTCGAATGCTTCCGCTGTGCGCTGCCTCGTGCAATAGCTCTGCCCAGCAGAAAAAGCGGAGTCCCCATGAAGCTTCCCGTTTCACGTTCGATCCTCGCCCTCCTTCTCCTCGCCGGCGCCCCCGTCGCCGCGCAACAGACAGCGCCTGAAAAACCCGTTGCGAAGGAGGAGACGGCGCCCGCACGAGCGCCCAATGTCACCACCACCCGCCACAGCGGCGTCTTCGGCGGCCAGCGGATCAGCTATACGGCGACCGCGGGCGAGACCTTCCTCCGGGCGGAGGACGGCACTCCGCGCGCGGCGATCTTCTCGACCTCTTATGTGAAGGAGCCGCGCGATACGTCCCGGCCGGTCACCTTCCTGTTCAACGGCGGCCCGGGGTCGGGCTCGGTCTGGCTGCACATGGGGGCTTTCGGTCCCAAGCGGGTGGCTATCCCTTCGGACGGCACCGACGACGGCCCGCCGCCTTACCCGATCCTGGACAATCCGGATTCTCTCCTCGACGTCACAGACATCGTCTTCATCGATCCGGTCGGCACCGGCTTCAGCCATGCGCTCGGCAAGACCGATCCCAAGGAATTTTGGGGCATCACCAAGGATGCGGAATCGGTCGCGCAGTTCATCCGCCTCTGGCTCAACGACAATGGCCGCTGGAACTCGCCCAAATTCCTCGGCGGCGAAAGCTACGGCACCACCCGCACCGCCGCAGTCGTGAACCAGCTCGAAGGCGCCTATAATGACGTCGCTCTGAACGGCCTTATCCTTATATCGACGGTGCTCGATTTCGGCGCTGGCGCGGACACGCCGGGCAACGAGATCACCCATATCCTCAACCTGCCTTCGATGGCCGCGACCGCGCTCTACCACGGCAAGGCACAGGCGAGCTCGACCGAGGCCTTTGTCGAGGAGGCGAGGCGCTATGCGACCGGGCCCTATGCGGCGGCTTTGCTCAAGGGTCAGAAACTCGGCGGCGAGGAGCGGGCGGCGGTACGGCGCGAGCTCGCCCGTTTCACCGGCCTTTCCGAAGCCTATCTCGAGCAGGCCGACCTCCGGGTCGAGCCCAGCCGCTTTTACAAGGAACTGCTGCGCGACCGTGGCCTCACCGTCGGCCGGCTCGACAGCCGCTACACCGGCCGCGACTATGACAATGCCGGCGAGCGGCCGGACAACGATCCCAGTTTCTACGGCATCGACGCGGGCTACACCGCCGCCGTCAATGCGCATTTGCGCGACAACCTAAGGTTCAAAACCGACCGCTCCTATGTAACCATCGGCAGCGTCGGCCCCTGGGACTGGCGGATCGGCGGAGGCCGCGACAACGACGTCTATCTCAACCTCACGCCCTATATCGGCAAGGCGCTGAGGGAGAATGCAGGCCTCCGCGTCTTTGTCGGCCAGGGCTATTACGACTTCGCGACGCCTTTCTTCGGTGCCGAATACGCCCTGTCGCGCACCGGCATCCCGCAGGACCGGATCGAATATCAATATTACGGGTCCGGCCACATGATGTACGTCCGTGACGAAGACCGCGTAAAACTCAGCCGCGACGTCCGCGACTTCATCCGGAGGCGCTAGAATTGGGCTATCTGGCGGCAAGCTCGGAATCGTCCCGGTCGAGGAGATCGCCGATTATCTGTCGGTGCTGCACCGGCTCGGAGTGATCGAACCATCGCGCGGCTGATCGGTTGAGGGACCGGACATGGACTCACTTGTTTCGACCGAATGGCTGGCAGGAGAACTGGGAGCTTCCGACCTCAGGGTGATCGACGCCACCATCTTCCTACCCGGCTCGGGCCGCGATGCACGGTCCGAATATGAGAGCGGGCATATTCCGGGCGCCGTGTTCATGGACCTTGACGAGATCGTCGACAGCGCGAATCCAGCTCCGCACATGCTGCCGTCCGAACACAAGTTCGCGAGCCGGATGCAATCGCTAGGCCTCGGCGACGGCAACCGCTTCATCGTCTATGACAATTCCCCGCTGCACAGCTCGGCGCGCGCCTGGTGGATGCTGAAAAGCTTCGGCGCCCGTCACGCCGCCATCCTCGACGGAGGCCTGCAGAAGTGGAAGGCGGAAGGGCGGCCGCTGGAAAGCGGCGGCACGCAGCGGCAACGCGGCCATTTCACAGCGCACCTCGCCGGGGAGACGGTGGCAGACAAGGATTATGTCAGCGGCATCCTCCAGTCGGATGCGCATGAGATCGTTGATGCACGGCCAGCCTCGCGCTTTGCCGGCGAGGATCCGGAGCCCCGTCCCGGGGTGATGCCGGGACATATACCTGGCTCGAAGAGCCTCCCGCAGAGCGAGCTGTTCAACCCCGACAATAGCTGGAAGCGCGGCGAGGAGCTCCGCGCCGCGTTCGATCAGGCGGGGGTGGACCTTTCGAAGCCGATGGTCACCACCTGCGGCTCGGGCGTCACTGCCGCGGTGCTGCTGTTCGGGGCGCATCTGCTCGGCAAGGCCGACGTGAAGCTCTACGACGGCAGCTGGTCCGAATGGGGCGCCGACCCCGCCACTCCCAAAGCGACCGGCCGCGCATGAAGAAGGACACGAAGCTGGTCCATGGCGGCCGCCGCAAGGAATGGCGCGGCAGGCTTGTCAATCCGCCGGTCCATCGCGGCTCTACCATCCTTTTCGATAGCGTAGCAGAGCTTCGGGCGAGGGCGCCGAAGCTCGGCATTCATTATTACGGCCTCCACGGTACGCCCACCCAATGGGCGCTGAGCGAGGCGCTGACGGAGCTCGAAGCCGGCGCCGCCGGAACCGCGCTGATGCCGTCGGGCCTTGCGGCGGTGACCGCGGCGTTGATGACGGTGCTTTCGGCTGGCGACGAGCTGCTGATGGTCGACAGCGTCTACGGCCCGACCCGCCGCTTCTGCGACGAGGTGCTGACGCGCTACGGCGTCGGCACCGTCTATTATGATCCGCTCGCCGGGGAAGGCGTCGAGGCACTGATCGGCGGAAAGACACGCGCCATCTTCATGGAAAGCCCCGGCTCGCTCAGCATGGAGGTGCAGGATGTGCCGGCCATCTGCGCGGTAGCGAAGCGGCGGGGTTTGGCGACTTTGCTCGACAATACCTGGGCGACGCCTTTGCTCTTCCCGGCGCTGGAGAAGGGCGTCGATCTCTCCATCCTCGCCTGCACCAAATATATCGCCGGCCATTCGGACGTGATGCTCGGGTCCGTCACCGCGAATGCGGAATGGTATGAAAGGCTCCAGCGCACCACCTTCGACTTCGGCTTTTCGGTGAGCCCGGATGACGCGTGGCTCGGCGCGCGCGGCCTGCGGACGCTCGGTACGCGCCTCCGCCAGCATGAGGAAAGCGGGCTGAAGGTCGCACGCTGGCTCAGGGAGCAGCCGCAGGTGGCGCGGGTGCTGCACCCAGCCTTCCCTGAATGTCCCGGCCACGAATTTTGGAAGCGGGACTTCAACGGTTCCTCCGGCCTGTTCTCGTTCGAGCTGAACGGGGGTGAGGAGGCGGACCGCATTCGTTCCATCGAAAGCCTGAAGCTGTTCGGCATCGGCTATAGCTGGGGCGGCTATGAGAGCCTCGTCATACCCGCCGATCCGCAGCGGGTACGGACCGCCGCCAGGCGGGAGCAGCTGGGGCCGATGGTCCGCTTTCATATAGGGCTTGAGGATCCCGACGATTTGATCGCCGACCTTGCCGCCGGCCTCGCGGCTTGCGGAGCCTGACCGTGGAGCGTTGGGCGACCCGCATCGGCATGGACCTTCCGGATTATCCGGTTTTGATTTCGGCGGGCGCGGCACTCTTCATCTGCCTAGCCGCCTGGGGCGTCGCGCTTCTCGCCGGCCGGCGGATCGGGCCGCACCTCGCCCGGCTCTGGGCGCGGCTCGCTGGGGCCCGCATCGAGGGCGTTGCCGCCCGAATGTGCGACCTCACGCGCTATGCGGCGGCGGCGCTGATCCTGGCCGTCGCCGTTCGTGCCGAGGCCTGGCCCGATCTGCCCGAATTCATCCTCGGCCTCGCCCTGGCGCTCTGGACCGCTTTGCTGGTGCGGACGCTGATGCGCGGGCTGCATCTGCCGCGCTGGGCGGCACTGCTGCTCGCGTCCGCGGCCTTCGTCGCGGTCTTCGCCGACGTCATAGACGGGCTCGATCCGGTGACGCGGGTGCTCGATCGGGTCGGCTTCACCGCCGGCGATACGCGTTTTTCGCTGCTGACCCTGCTCAAGGCCGCCATTGCGCTGCTCATCCTGTTCGCAGTGGTCCGGCTGCTGAGCCGAATCGTCAATCACAGCATCGCCCGCACCGTCAGCCTCGATCCAACCCAGAAGCTGCTCGCGCAAAAGCTGGTCGGCGTCGGCCTGCTGGTGGTGGCCTTCTTCATCGGCATCGACCTGATCGGCATCGATCTTACCGCTCTGGCGGTCTTTTCGGGCGCGTTCGGGCTGGCGGTAGGTTTCGGGTTGCAGAAGACCTTCGGGAACCTCATCGCCGGTATCATCCTGCTGATGGACCGTTCGATCAAGCCGGGCGACGTGATCGTCGTCGGCGACAGCTTCGGCCATGTCACCAAGATCGGCGTGCGCGCGGTGTCGATCGTCACGCGCGACGGCAAGGAGCATTTGATCCCCAATGAAAATTTAATGACCCAGGAGGTCGAGAACTGGTCCTATTCGACCTCGAACGTTCGCGTTCATATCCCGGTGGGCGTCAGCTATGAC
>DATMJS010000079.1:0-6424 GCA_035553755.1 Allosphingosinicella sp. | reverse complement strand
GCCCATGGCAAGTCCGACATCGGCCGCGGCGAGAGCCGGCGCATCGTTGATCCCGTCGCCCGCCATGGCGATGCGCGCGCCGGCCGCTTTCAGGCGAGCGACCACCGCCGCCTTATCCTCGGGCTTGAGGTCCGCGTGGATCTCGTCGATCCCTCCCAGCCGGCCGGCGACGGCGGCGGCTGTCCGCCGGTTGTCGCCGGTGAGCATGACGATCGCGACGCCGTCGCGGCGCAGCGCCTCCATGGCGGAGCGGGCCGTGCCGCGGACGGGATCCGCGACCGCGAGCATGCCGGCCAGCTGGCCGTCGACCGCCACCAGCATCACTCCCGCGCCTTCGTCCCGCCGAGCGTCGGCCGCTGCCGCGAGCGGCGACGGATCGGCGCCGACGCGCTGCATCTGCGCCGCGTTCCCGATCACGACCGAGCGGCCGTCGACGGTCGCGCTTACCCCCAGCCCGGTTTCAGAAGCGAAGCCGCCGGCCGGCGGGATGGCTCCGCCCGCATCGGCCGCCGCGGCGACAATCGCATGGGCAAGCGGATGCTCGGAATGCCGCTCGACGGCGGCCGCGAGGCTGAGCAGATCCTGCTCGGAAAAGCCGTTCACCGTCTCGATCGCGACCAGCTTCGGCTTGCCCTCGGTCAGCGTGCCGGTCTTGTCGATCAGGAGCGTATCCACGCGCTCAAGCGCCTGCAGCGCCTCGGCATGCTTGACGAGCACGCCGGCCTGCGCCCCGCGCCCCGTCGCGACCATGATCGACATGGGTGTGGCGAGGCCGAGCGCACAGGGACAGGCGATGATCAGGACCGCGATGGCGTTGAGCAGGGCATGGCCCATGCGCGGTTCGGGGCCGGCTATGCTCCAGACGGCGAAGGTGACGAGGGCGACGAGCACCACCAGCGGTACGAACCAGCCGGCGATGCGGTCCGCCACCGCCTGGATCGGCGCCCGGCTGCGCTGCGCGTCGGCGACCATTCGGACGATCCGCGCCAGCATCGTGTCCGATCCCACGGCGCGCGCTTCCATGACGAGGCTGCCGGTGCCGTTGACGGTGCCGCCGGTGAGCGCCGAGCCCTTTTCCTTGGCGACGGGCAGGGGCTCGCCGGTCAGCATCGATTCGTCGACCGAGGAGCGGCCGTCGAGGACCACGCCGTCCACCGGCACGGCTTCCCCGGGACGGACGCGCAGCCGGTCGCCGGCATGCACCGCCGCCAGGTCCACCTCTTCTTCGCTTCCGTCGGCCGCGAGCCGGCGGGCGGTCCTGGGCGCGAGGTTGAGGAGCGCGCGAATGGCCTTGCCGGTAGCGGCGCGGGCGCGGAGTTCCAGCACTTGTCCGAGCAGAACGAGCGCCACCACCACGCCCGCTGCTTCATAATATACCGGAACGCCGCCGCCATGGGCGCGGAAGGTGGCGGGGAACAGGCCGGGAGTGAGGGTGGCGACGAGGCTGTAAAGGAAAGCCGCGCCCACCCCGAGCGCTATCAGCGTGAACATGTTGAGGTTGCGGGTCTTGAGCGAAGCCCAGCCGCGTTCGAAGAAAGGAGCTCCCGCCCACAGGACGATGGGCGCTGTCAGGGCGAGCTGCACCCATGCCGAGGCTCCGGGCCCGAGCAGGCGAAGGCCCAGCATCTCGGCTCCCATCGACAGGAAGAGCAGCGGGACGGCAAGCAGGGTGGAGACGGTGAGGCGCCGGGTGAAGTCCACCAGCTCGGGATTGGGTCCCTCATCCAGGCTCGGCTCCATGGGTTCCAGCGCCATGCCGCAGATCGGGCAGGTGCCCGGCCCGACCTGCTGCACCTCGGGATGCATGGGGCAGGTCCAGATCGCGCCTTCCGCCGCGGCAGGCGGGGCGGGGGGCGCGTCGCCGAGCCAGGCTTCCGGATCGGCCGCGAATTTCGCGCGGCAGCGGCTGCTGCAGAAATGATACTCCTTGCCGCCATGACTCGCATGGTGCGGCGTCGCCGCGGGATCGACGGTCATCCCGCACACCGGGTCCTTCACGGCGGAAGGCGCGGCGCCGGTGACGCAGCAGCCATGATGTTCATGCGCGGGCGAATGTGCGTGCTTCATTGCGAGTCTCCATACCTCGCCTCATGATGTAATGTCTGACATGATGTTAAGGTCAAGCTCCAGCCATCGCCCTGTGCGAAGAGCCCTCATGGGCTGCATCTGTTCACCTCCGGTTAGGAACGGAGGTGTTAGGGAGGCGTTTCAGCTAAACCATTAATTCCAATCGAAATTTGCTTCTTCGAGCAAGTTTGGGGCGCCTCAGAGGAGAATGTAATGGGCCGGCGCGCTTTGATCCTGCTTTCCGCCAGCTCGCTGATGCTTGCCGGCTGCGTTTCCACACGCCAGTTCCGCGATGTCGATTTCCAGCCGCCGCAAGGCGATTACAGCCTGCTGGTGATGCGGCCCGACGTGACCGTCGGGTCCATAACGGCGGGCGGCCTGTTCGAGGCCCGGGCCGACTGGACCGAGCAGGCGCGCGCCAATCTTCTCGCCGCGCTGAGGACGCAGCAGGCGACGCGCGGCGGCCGCACGGTGATCGTGGAGACCCGCGAATCGATTCCCGGCGTAAGCCCCCAAACCGTGGCCGATCTCGAGCGGCTGCATAATGCGGTCGGAAGCTCGATCGCGCTTCACAAATATATGGGCGCGGACCTGGCCACCAAGCGCGGCAAGGGCCTCGACTGGACGCTGGGCGAGGAGGCGGTCAAGCTCGGCCGCGCCACCGGCATGGACTATGCGCTCTTTCTCTACGCGCAGGACAGCTTCGCCTCGAACGAGCGCGTCGCGCTCCAGGTGCTCGGCATCGCCGGGTGCCTGATCGGATTTTGCGCGCCGAACGTCGGCGGCGGTTCGCAGACGGCCTACGCTTCCCTGGTGGACCTCAAGACCGGCGACGTCGTCTGGTTCAACGTGCTTCAGGCCGGCAGCCAGATCGCCGGCATCAATTTCGGCGACATCCGCAAGCCCGAGGGCGCGGCGCAGATGGTGGAAAGGCTGCTCGGCCGAATGAAGGCCGGCAGGAACGTGCGGAGGGCACAGCAATGAATTCGGTAATTACACGGCGGTCGCTTCTCGGCGGCTTCGGTTGCGCCTGCTGCGCAGGCCTGGTCGGCACCGCGGAGGCGCGCATTTCTCCGACCCAGGTCGAGCCGATGATCGGCCCCGGCCATCGCCCGACCGACAAGGACGAGCAGGGCATGTGGCAGCTTTATGAGCGTGCCGAGCGCGACATTGCGGATTCGAACCTGCTTATCAAGGACAAGGCGCTCACTTCCTATCTGGGCGGAATCGCGGAGCGGGTCGGCGGGCCTGCGGCCAAGGACATGCGCGTCTATCTGGCCCACATTCCCGAATTCAACGCCTTTATGGCCCCGACCGGCTTCATGGTGGTGTTCAGCGGCCTTCTCACCCGCATGCGCGACGAGGCGCAGCTTTCCGGCGTGATCGGCCACGAGGCCGGCCATTTCCTGAGGCGCCACCACATCCGCGGCTGGCGCGATATGAAGCGCAAGACCGACATATACAGCTTTCTTTCCATGGGCGCGGGCCTCGGCGGCGCGGCCACCGGCGTGTACCTGGGAGACGCGGTGCAGCTCGCGGGGATGGGGACGATGTTCTCGCTCGCGGCCTACAGTCGCCACATGGAAGCCGAAGCCGATGCGCTCGGCCTGAAGCTGGTCGGCAATGCCGGTTACGATCCCAACGCCGCGCCGGAAACCTGGCAGCAGCTGATCGAGGAAATGGAAGCCACCGCTCGGATGCGGAACAAGCGGCCGAGGCGCGGCTACTCCCTTCTCGCAACTCACCCGGCGCCTCAATCCCGAATGACGGACCTCAGGGTCTCGGCGCAGGAAGTGAAGGGGCTCAGCGCCGCCAGCGATCGCGGCCGCGACCGCTATCTGAGGGCGATCTCGGCGCACCGCAAGACGCTGCTGGAAGATCAGGTGAAGCTCAACGATCCGGGCGGCAGCCTTTACATCATCAACAACCTCGCGAAGGACGGCTGGAACGGCATGCTCCGCTATTATGAAGGCGAGGTCTGGCGGCTCCGCGGCCAGAAAGGCGACAATGCGCTTGCGGCGCAAAGCTATGCCGCGGCGGTCGCTTATCCCGACGCGCCGCCCGAAGCCTGGCGCGCGCATGGCTATGCCATGCTCAAGGCCGGGCGCGCGGAAGAGGGACGGTCGGCGCTGCGGCGCTATCTGGCCATGGCTCCTTCGGCGCCCGACGCGCCGATGGTCCGGCAGACGATCGGATTGTAAGGAGACGGAAAAGCGATGCTGCGTTCATCCAAATTGCTCGCTCCGATGGTGGCCCTGGCGCTGCTCTCCGGCTGTGCCGGCGGCAGCGGCGGCGGCGGAAATCTCGGCGGTCTCGGCACCTCCTATTTTTCCCTGGTGAGGCCGCGCCCCCACACCGTCGCTTACGGCTCGATGGTGGTGACGCCCTCGATCGAGTGGAACCGGATCCCGCGCGGACCCTACGATATCCACCGCGAGGAGAACTGGACCCTTAACGGCCCCTTTCTCGACAGCCTCACGTTCATCGGCGGGCTGGAGAACAACCGGCGGATCGTGGAGCAGCGGCGCAAGGCGGATCGCAAGGTCCCCAACTTCTATTCGAACATGACTCCGCAGGACATCGCGGACATGATCGAAAGCTTCTACATGATTCGCGCGGGCTCCGTCCGGTTCGACATGACGGGCCTAAAGCCTCGCACCTTCCTCGGCCATCCGGGCTTCCAGTTCGATTACGATCATCTCGGCGGCAACGAGGTCGAGCGGCGGGGGCGCGCGGTGGGCGCCATCATCAACGGCCGCTTCTACCTGGCGCTCTTCGATGCTGCGCGGCTCCATTATTTCGACGCGGGGCTGCCGGAATTCGAGCAGATCGTCAACAGCGCCAGGCTCCGTTCGAGCCGCGGCTTGTAACCGGCTCTCTTTTCTTGCCCTCGCGGCACAGCCTGTTATAGAGCCGCGCGACCGGCGGCCCGGCGGGCGTGGCGGAACTGGTAGACGCGCTGGATTTAGGTTCCAGTATCGAAAGATGTGGGGGTTCGAGTCCCTTCGCCCGCACCAGCTTCGCCGAGTGTCTCGCCGAAGTGCCGCACATAATCCTGAACGAAGGTTTGAGCCTTACCATGCAGACTGTCGAGACGTTGAACGAGGGGCTGAAGCGCGCCTACAAGATCACCATCCCCGCCAAGGAGATCGACGCCAAGGTCGATGGCGAGCTGAAGAAGATCGCGCCGCAGATCCGCATGCCCGGCTTCCGCCCCGGCAAGGTCCCCGCCAACCTCGTCCGCAAGATGCACGGGCCCGCGCTTCAGCAGCAGGCGCTCGAAAGCGCGGTGCAGGAAGGCGTCCAGAAGCTGCTCGGCGAAAAGAGCCTGCGCCCTGCGATGCAGCCCGCCGTCAACCTCGAGGAAGGCGGCGAAGCGGGCAAGGACGCAGTCGTCACTGTCGAACTGGAAACGCTTCCCCAGGTGCCGACCCCGCAGATCGAGGGGCTGAAGCTCGAGCGGCTTACCGCCGAGCCCAGCGAGGAAGCGGTCGACCAGGCGCTGCAGCAGCTTGTCCAGGGCCAGAAGAGCTTCGACCCCGCGCCCGCAGACTATGCCGCTCAGGCCGGCGACCTCGTCGTCATCGATTATGAGGGCAAGGTCGACGGCGAGCCGTTCGAAGGCGGCAAGGGCGAGAGCATGTCGGTCGAGCTGGGCTCCGGCCGCCTCATCCCTGGCTTCGAGGACCAGCTGATCGGCGCCAAGGCGAACGAGCAACGGACGCTCGATGTCACCTTCCCGGCCGACTACAATGTCGATTACCTCAAGGGCCGCGCCGCCACCTTCGAAGTCACCGTCAACGAAGTGCAGAAGCCGCGCGAGACCAAGGCCGACGACGAGTTCGCCAAGGCGATGGGCCTCGAAGGCATCGACCAGCTGCGCGAGCTGGCCCTTCAGCAGCTCGCCCAGGAGCTGAACGGCCTCACCCGCACCCACATGAAGCGCAAGCTGCTCGATCAGCTCGCCGCCACCCACGATTTCCCGGTCCCCCCTTCGATGGTCGAGGCCGAGTTCCAGCAGATCTGGCAGCAGCTCGAACATGAAGCGAGCCACGAGCCCGATCCCGGAGCCGCGCGTCGCGAGATGGAAGTTGAGAAGGACGAATATCGCGCGATCGCCGAGCGCCGGGTGCGGCTCGGCCTCCTGCTCTCCGAAGTCGGCCAGCAGAACGGCGTCGAAGTGACCCAGCAGGAAATGAACCAGCTGATCATGCAGGCCGCGCAGCAATATCGCCCCGCCGACCGCGAGAAGTTCGTCCAATATATCCGCCAGGAGCCGATGGCCGCCGCGCAGCTCCGAGCGCCCCTGTTCGAGGACAAGGTGGTCGATTTCCTCTTTTCGAAGGCGGAGATCAGC
>DATMJS010000078.1:0-5309 GCA_035553755.1 Allosphingosinicella sp. | reverse complement strand
CGGATCAAAGCGACCGGCGCCAAGCTCGTCTGCTTCGCCCCGGCGCTGGCGCTGGCGAAGAAGCTCATCCGATCCGGCGTCGACGCTCTGGTGATCGAGGGCATGGAAGCGGGCGGGCACATCGGCCCGGTTTCGACTTCGGTGCTCGCGCAGGAGATATTGCCCGAAGTTGCCTCCGAAGTGCCGGTCTTCGTCGCCGGCGGCATCGGCCGCGGCGGCCTTATCGCAGGATTTCTCGAAATGGGGGCGGCGGGCGTGCAGCTCGGCACCCGCTTCGTCTGCGCTCACGAATGCATCGCCCACCCCAATTTCAAAAAGGCCTTTATCCGCGCCTCGGCGCGGGACGCCATCCCCTCGGTCCAGATCGATCCGCGCCTCCCCGTCATTCCGGTCCGCGCGCTCAAGAACCGCGAGATGGAGAATTTCTCCGCCAAGCAGCGCGAGGTCGCGCAGCTCCTGGACGAGGGCAAGGTCGAGATGGCCGAAGCTCAGCTCCAGATCGAACATTATTGGGCGGGCGCGCTCCGCCGCGCAGTGATCGAAGGCGATGTGGAGAGCGGCTCGGTGATGGCGGGGCAGTCGGTCGGCATGGTCAAGGAAGAGCAGTCCGTCGCCGAGATTATCCGGCAGTTGGTTGACGAAGCCGCCGCCGCGCTGGAGCGGCGGGCGCTGCACGCCTAGCGTCCCTAGACCCATCCTGAACACCAACATGCCAAACGAGTTCGTGCGCCACTGTCCTCGAAAAGGCGCGTCGATCCACTCTAACCTTCAGCTTGAATAGGTGGCAAGCGCCTGGGAGGTGCTGTCCAGAAGTTGGCTTGGCAGGCGCCATTCTTCTGCCATAGTTTCAGAGGGTGGAGCTGCCGCCGGCGGAATGTTGCGGGGGAAGTGCATGACGGTCCGTTCGGTGGTTCGCAGGGGGCTGCGCATCGGAAAGTGGCTGCTGCTGGCGATTGTGGCGCTGCTCGTGCTGGCGCTCGCCTATTTCGCCTGGGTGCTGCATGCCTCGAAGCCGCAACTGGAGGGCTCGCTCGCCGCCGCCGGCCTGACCGCCCCCGTCACCGTCGCGCGTGATGCCGACGGGGTGCCGGTCATCACCGGAGCTACGCGCCGCGACGTCGCTTACGCACTCGGATATCTGCACGGGCAGGAGCGCTTCTTCCAGATGGACATGCTTCGCCGGGGTGCGGCGGGCGAATTATCGGCGCTGATGGGGAACGCGACCGCCGACACCGATAGGAGGATCCGCGTTCATCGCTTCAGGGCGCGGGCGAGGTCGATCGTAGCCTCGATGCAACCTTCCGAGCGGGCGCTGCTCGAAACCTATGTGGCGGGCGTCAACCGCGGCCTCGGGAGCCTCGGCGCGACGCCATTCGAATATACTTTGCTGCGGGGGCGCCCGGCGCCCTGGACGACTGAGGATTCCATCCTCACCGTTTTCGCCATGTACATCAATCTGCAACCGGTGGTGCCGCGTCTGGAGCTTGACCGGGCACTGGCGGCGAAGCGGGGAGGAGCGGCGCTGGCCGACCTGCTTTATCCCCGAGGCACCGAGCTCGACGCGCCATTGGACGGGAGCCGGTTGCCCGAGCTGCCTCTGCCGGCGCGCCTGTCTTCTGTGCCGGCTCCGGCCGCCCGCGTTGCCGCGTTTGCCGCCGAAGCGGGGTTGCCGGGCAGCAACAATTGGGCGGTCGAAGGACGTCTTACGACGACGGGCGCCGCGCTGGTCGCCAACGACATGCACCTCGGCCTTTCCGCGCCCGGCACCTGGTACCGGGCGCAGCTGGTCGTACGGCCCGCTGCGGCCGCGGCCGAACCGACGCTGACGGTGACGGGAGTGACGCTGCCCGGCGCGCCCACCATGGTCGCGGGCAGCAACGGCCATATCGCCTGGGGTTTCACCAACAGCTATATCGACACGGCGGACGCGGTTGTGATCGAGCCGGTGCCGGGGCAGCGGGATCGTTACCAAACGGCGTCGGGATCCCAGCCGATCCGGCGTGCCGCCGAACGCCTGTGCATCGGCAGCGTCTGCGAAGACTTTGCCGTCGAGGAGACCGTCTGGGGACCCATCGTGGGCAAGGACGCCTTCGGCCGCCGGATAGCGATGCGCTGGACCGCGCATGATGCGGGCGCCGTTCGCTTGCTGCCGATGCTGGAACTGGAGCGGGCAGAATCGACCGCGGACGCGGTCGCAATCGCTCACCGCTCCGCAATTCCGCAGCAGAACCTGGTGGTCGGCGACCGTGCGGGCAACATCGCCTGGACTATCCTCGGCCGCGTGCCGGCCCGCTTCGGCTTCGATGGCCGCGACGTGGTGAGCTTCGCGGACGGGAGCCGGGGCTGGCGCGGCCACCTCGCGCCGGCCGAGACGCCGGTCGTGCTCAACCCGGCTTCTGGCCGGATATGGACCGCCAACGCGCGCGTGCTGGGGGGCGAGGCCTATACCAAACTGGGCGACGGCCGCTACGATGTCGGCGCCCGCGCGGGGCGCATCCGCGACCTGCTGTTCGCCCGCGAGCGGTTCGAGCCGCGCGACTTCCTCGCCATTCAGCTGGACGACGCCAGCGTCCGCAACCAATTCTGGCAGGCACTGATGATGGCCGAGCTCAAAAAGCGCCAGAGCGATCCACGCTTTGCTGCGATGAGCGGGCCGGTTGCCGATTGGACCGGGCGGGCGGTTCCGGATTCCGTCGGTTATCGTCTTGTGGTGGCCTTTCGCGACGCCGCGGTCGAACGTTTCTATGCCGCCTATTTGGGCAAGCCCGAGGCGCCGCGACGGAGCTATGCGGCGGCGCAGGGCGAAGGATCGCTTCGCCGTCTGCTGCGCGCCCGCTCTGCCGCGCTCGTACCTCCGGGCGACAAGAGCTGGGATTCGTTCCTTTCGGGCGCGCTCGGCAAGGTCGCGGCCGAAGTGGACGAGAAAGCCGGCGGCGACGTGGCGCGCTTCACCTGGGCAGAGGTGGCGAGGGCGAACGTCCGGCATCCGCTTGCCGCCGCTATTCCGGGATTGGGATGGCTGACCGATCCGAAGGATGTCGCGACCCCGGGCGACGCTTCCGTGGTGCGCGCCCAGGGGAGAGGCTTCGGCGCCAGCGAGCGTTTTGCGGTGTCGCCGGGTCATGAACGGCAGGGATATTTCCATATGCCGGGCGGGCAGTCGGGAAACCCGTGGTCGCCTTATTATCTGGCGGGGCACGACGCCTGGGTAGAAGGACGGCCGACCCCCTTCCTGCCCGGCCCCGCCAAGTGGACGCTGAGGTTCGACCCTACGCGCTGACCGGGGCCGCACTAACTTCTTATGGCTTAGCCCGGGGCGCTTCTGATAGGCAGCGGCTCATGGCAACCAGCTCGGCCGCCTCCGCCCGCGAAATCTTGACCGGTCTTCACGACGTGATGGCTTCGCGTACCGGCGCGCAGGCGAAGCTGAACCGTGTGGTGAAGATCATCGCGGAGGCGATGGCGAGCGAGGTCTGCTCCATTTACCTGTTGCGCGACGGCCTCCTTGAGCTGTTCGCCACCGTCGGCCTCAACCAGAGCGCGGTCCATGTCACCAAGCTGGCGCTTGGAGAGGGATTGGTCGGCACCATCGCCGAGCAGGTCGAGGTGCTGAACCTAGACGAGGCGACGCGGCATCCGGAATTCGCCTATCGTCCCGAGACTGGCGAGGAACTGTTCCACAGCTTCGCCGGTGTGCCCATCGTCCGCAATGAGCGCGCGGTTGGCGTGCTGTGCGTACAGCATGCCGATCCCCGCCCGTATGACGACGTCGAGATTGAGACCCTGCAGACGGTCGCGATGGTGCTGAGTGAACTCATCGCAGGGGCTAAACTGGTGGACAAGACCAGCACCAGCGCCGCCTCCAGCCGCGATGCGGGCTCGGTCCGCCTGGTCGGCTTCAAGCTGGTCACCGGCATGGCAAAGGGTAGTGCGGTCTATCACCAGCCGCGCGTCCTCATCGAGCACACCATGGCCGAAGACACCGAGGCCGAGCGCCACCGGGTCTACTCGGCCTTCCGAAAAATGCGCGAGCAGATCGAGACGATGACCAGCCTCGCCGAGTTCGGCACGGCGGGAGAGCATCACGAGATCCTCGAGACATACAAGATGTTCGCCTATGATGAAGGCTGGTCGCGGCGGATCAACGAGGCGATCGACAGCGGCCTCACCGCTGAGGCGGCGATCGAACGCGTCCGCCAGCGTACCCAGATGCGGATGCGGCAGATCGACGATCCGCTGCTTGCCGAGCGGATGCACGACCTCGACGATCTGTCGAACCGGCTGCTCCGAATCGTCTCGGGTCAGCTCGGCACCGCCGCGCAGGTCGGCCTTCGCGGCGACGCGATTCTTATAGCCCGCAATCTCGGGCCCGCCGAACTGCTCGAATATGACCGTCGCCGGCTGAAGGGGGTGGTGCTGGAGGAAGGCTCGCTGACCGCGCACGTGACGATCGTCGCCCGGGCGATGGGGGTGCCCGTCGTCGGCCGCGTCCGCGATGTCCGGCGGACGATCAGCGAGGGCGACGAGCTGCTGGTCGACGGCGACGAAGGCGTGGTCCACGTGCGCCCGACCCCCGCCATCGAGCAGGCGTTCGAAGCCAAGCTGCTGGTGAAGCAAAAGAAGCGCGCCGAATTCGCGGCGACACGCAGCCAGCCCGCGATCACCAAGGACGGCGAGCGGATCACAGTCGCGATCAATGCGGGGCTCAGGGACGACGTCGAGGCGCTGGAGGTGACCGGCGCCGACGCGATCGGCCTCTTCCGCACCGAATTCCAGTTTCTGGTGTCGGCCACTCTGCCGCGGCGGGAGGCCCAGCAGCGGCTCTACAAGTCGGTGCTGGAGGCTGCTGGCGGCAAGCTAGTCGTTTTCCGCACGCTCGACATAGGCGGCGACAAGGCGCTCCCCTACCTCCATTCGGAGGAGCAGAACGAGGAAAATCCTGCGATGGGATGGCGTGCGCTCCGCCTGTCGCTCGACCGCAGCGCCCTTATGAAGGCCCAAGCCCGGGCGCTGCTTGAGGCCGGAGCGGGCCGTGAGATCCACATCATGTTCCCGATGATCTCGGAGCCATGGGAATTCGATGCTGCGAAGGCTCTGATCGAGGAGCAGCGCGAATGGCTCGCGGCGAAAAAGCGGCTGCTGCCCTACAAGATCAATTACGGCGCGATGCTCGAAGTTCCGGCGCTTGCCGAAACGCTCGACATCCTGCTGCCGAAAATCGATTTCCTGTCGATCGGCACCAACGACCTCACCCAGTTCCTGTTCGCGGCCGATCGCGCGAACCCGAAGCTTGCTGAACGCTACGACTG
>DATMJS010000077.1:0-25042 GCA_035553755.1 Allosphingosinicella sp. | reverse complement strand
GGCTGCGTGTCGCCGCCGCCGTCGCAGCCGCCGGACAAAATCATCGCTGCCGCCGCTGCCGCGGCCTTGCCGCTTGCGCCTATCCGATTGCGCCGCATCCTCTCCTCCTTGCTGCTAAAACCTTTATCGCGCGTTCTGGCTCCGGAAACGCAACGGATCAACTCATGCCCGCCGTCATCTCCTCCGCAGTCGATTGGGTCGAATATGATGAGGCGTCGCGCACGCTCGACATCTGGTACAATGAGGGAGAGCGTTACAGCTATTTCCGTGTGCCTCCGAAACTTTACGAGGAACTGCTTGCAGCGCCCTCCATCGGCATATTCGTCAACAAGAACATCAAGCCATTCTTCCGCTATTCGCGCGAGTAGATGCGCCAGCCGGCATTGGGCGAGCGATTGGTACGCCGCAGAGTTATCGTGCCGGCGGTGCTGAAGGGGGCTCCGCTTTTAAGGCGGCCGTAGACCTGCACGGGGACATCCACATAGAGCAATCCGTCAGCGCCCGAGACGGGCCCCGGGGCGCCGACGGTGGCGTGATATTCCGAATATCTGCCGAAGCCCGCCGCAAAGGCTTCGGCATCCTCCTTGCCGGTGCGCCTCTCCCAGCGCAGCTCCAATGCTTCCTCATAGCGGCCCGCCTCAATGAGCGCATAATAGGTCTGGAGGACCTTCGCCGCGTCCTGGGCGCTTACGTCCGTGAAGGGTTTTTTCTCTACAAAGGTTGAATCGCGCGGCTTTGCGGGCGGGGGTGGCTCCTGCCTTGCAGCATTGGCTGTCTTGGGCTGAGGTTCGCCGTCACCGCAGGAAAGGCATGACAGGCAGACGGCAATAGCCAGCAGCCGGATCAGCACTTCTCGTATTTCCAGTTCCGCTTCTTCCCCTCCGCCATCCATGCCACCGCCTGTGCGATCCTCCGCTCGCGCGTTGCCGCCTGCTTCGCCTCCGTCACCCACTCCAGATATTCGCGGCGGCAGCTAGGACTGAAGCCTTCGTAAGTAACCGCCGCCGCGGGATTGGCGTCGATCGCGGCGCGGAAATCATCCGGCATCGCGATCTCCGCCTTGGCGGTCTTGTTGCGCACCGGCTTCACGCCGGCTTCGGCCACTTCCATCGCTTTGCGGACCAGATTGGCAAGCAGGTCCGGCTCGGGCAGGTCGTCGACGGACGTCAGGCGGCCGAACTGGCCCATCGCATCATGCTGACGGTCACTCTCGGGGACGACGAGGCTGCCGCGCCAGAAGCCGAAGCTGGCGTGGCTCTTGAAAGCGGCCATGGTCGCGAGGATCGCGCCCTTATACAGAAACGAAGGCATGCCCCACTTCATCGTCTCCTCCGCCTCAGGGCAGGCGGCGTGGACGACCGCGCGGAGATGCTCAAGGATCGGCCTCGCAAAATCGGCCTGGCGGGCGATATAGGCATCGATTCGCGGATCCTGCGTCATCGGCAACTCCTCCTGCCTTCCAGCATCGCCTCCCGTCGAAACCGATTCAAGAGGCACCGGCGCGACCGCCCGGCGTCCCTCCGCCATGGCGGTCTTTTTCACCAGCGACACCCATTTCGGCGATCACCGCGCGCTCAACATCCACAAGCGGCCATTCGCCTCGGTAGCTGAAATGGACGCTATATTGCTGGCGCGCTGGAACGAGGCGGTAGGTGCGGAGGACGAAGTCTGGCACTTGGGCGATTTCGCGAGGAGGCTGGCTGACGCGGCGCCGCTGCTCGAGCGGCTCAACGGGCGCAAGCATCTCGTCCGCGGCAACAACGACCCGGCGGGAATCGAGGCGGTTCATGGCTGGGCGAGCGTGTGCGACTATTATGAGATGGCGCACGAAGGACGCTCGCTTGTCCTTTGCCACTATCCTTTCAGGAGCTGGAACGGTCAGCATCGCGGCGCAATCGACCTCCACGGCCACAGCCACGGCAGGTTGAAGCCGCTTCCCCGCCAATATGACGTCGGAGTCGATGTGCGTAACTTTCGCCCCGTCACGCTCGGCCGATTGCTGGAGCGGTAGCTCAGCGCACGAGCAGCGACCTGTCGTAATTTCGGAGCAGGTCCTCCGGTCCATCGAACAGCTCGGCCGCGCCTGCGCCCAACAGATCCTCGTCCGAAAAGCCGCCTGAGCGCATTCCGATGGTGCGGAGTCCGGCCTTGCAAGCGGCCTTCACGTCCCAGGGCGAATCGCCGACCACCACCGCATCCTCCGGCCCCAACGGAGCAATCTTGGCGAGCGCGGATTCGAAAATGTCGGGATCGGGCTTGGAGCTCTCGACATCGTCTTTTGAGGTGGTCGCCGCAACAAGGTCGCGCGCGCCGATGATTCCGAGATGATAGTCGAGCTCCTCCGCCTTGGCCGACGTAGCGAGCACGATCTTCTTGCCGTCGGCGACGAGCCGCTCGAACAGCTCGCGTACGCAGGGGAAGGGGACCGCGCGGGGAAGGTAGCAGCGTTGGAAGAGGTCGGAACGGTAATCCTCAATCTCCTTTTGCTTCTCCTCGACCATCTCGGGCGGGAGCAGCGAGGGGATGAGATTGTCGCCGCCCTTGCCGATCTGACTGCGGACCTCCTCGAACGGAATTTCGGCGCCGAAGTGGCGGAAGGCCTCCTGCCAAGCCCCCGCATGAAGGTCGTTGCTGTCGATGAGGGTGCCGTCGACGTCAAAAAGTACTGCTTTGGTCATGGCCCGCCAACGAGCGGGAACGGCAGCGGTTGCTGGCCCTCTGTAGATTACCCCAGGGTCCAGTCGAGGAACATCATCAGACAGAGCCCGACCATCAGCGCACCGGTGGCGACACCTTCGTGACCTTTGCGATGGGTTTCCGGGATGATCTCGGAGCTTACCACCCAGATCATCGCGCCACCGGCAAAGCCGAGGCCCCATGGCAGGAGCGCCGACGAGGCGCTGATCGCGCCGATGCCGAGAAAGCCGCCCACCGGTTCAATGAGGCCGCTTCCGAGCGCGATGAGGAAACTGGTGAGGGGACGGTAGCCGACCGAGACCAGAGCTGCCGCCACCGCCAGTCCTTCGGGGACGTTCTGGGTGCCGATGCCGAGCGCGGTGATCCATCCGCGGTCGAAATCATAGCCGCCGAAGCTGACCCCGACCGCGAGCCCCTCCGGAAAATTGTGCAGCGAGATGGCGATCACAAACAGCCAGATGCGGCTTAGCCGCGAGCGAGCGGCGCGGTCGGTGGGGCCGGTGATGAAATGTTCGTGCGGCGCGGCCCGGTTGATGAGCTGGAGCGCGGCCGCCCCGAGCAGCACCGCCGCGGCGAGAATCCCGGCCGCGGCGGCGGCGCTGCCGCTCCGTTCCTGCGCGACTTCAAGCCCCGGCAGGATCAGCGAGAAGAAGGAGGCGGCGAGCATCACGCCCGCGGCAAAGCCGAGGAAGCCGTCCTGCAGCCGGTCGGAGATGGTGCGGACGACGAACACCGGCAGCGCGCCCGCCGCGGTGGCCATGCCCGCCGCGGCGCTGGCGCCGGTCGCGATGCCAATCAGCTCCCAATCCACGGAGGCTTAACCGGCAGCGCGGGGCATTTGTGCCTGCCGCATCGGCTAATGGGCTTCTTCGACCCTATTGATGTCGGCGAGCGTCTCGCTCCCGCATCGTATCGTCACCGCACCGTATCGGGCGAGGGGCGGAAAATTGCCGTGGAGTTCGTGCTTGACGAGAGCCTGGGTCGCACCGCCCGAAGGAGGTTCGGCCCGCACATAGATGATCTGCACCGGTGGATCGATCTCCTGCACCGGGCCGCGTTCGAGCGATAGGCGCCAGCCCCCGGTCGGCGCCGTGACATTGCCTGCTACCCAAAGCTTCTTTTCCGAGCCGGGCATGAGATCGACCCAGGCGCGCCAGCCGCCCGCATTGCCGACCGGGCAGGGGCCGCTGTCTCCCGCGGGAGGCTGCGTGGCGCAAGCCGACGTTCCGGCCGCCAACAGCATTGCCGCAGAGAAGGCAAGTCTCGTCCGTCCCGTCAGATGACGCCTCCGCCCAACATCAGCCGGACCGCACCATGACAATCACCACCAGATTCAGATTGCGGCCGCTGGTCCGGCGGGAGACGACGCCGAGGCCGAGGCCAACGAGCGCAATCGGAATGATCAGCCAGTAAGCCCAGCCGAGCAGCGGGAAGAAGGCGAATATCCCAAGAATAAGGGCGACAGCGCCGATAAGCAGGGAAAGTGCGTTGAGCATGGCTGCAGCATGGATGCCGCGCTCCTCAAGCGCAAGGCTCCATGCACTCGGCCCTCGCGCGGGCGGCGGCGCGGCTGAGGCGGACGCCTTCGAAGGCGAAGATTGCGAGCGCGGCCCAGATCGCGGCGAAGCAGATTATGTGCGCGAGGGTGAGCCTTTCGCCGAAAACCGAAACTGCGAGCAGGAACTGGAGCGACGGCGCGATATATTGAAGGAAGCCGAGCGTCGAATAAGGCAGCCGCTTTGCCGCGGCAGTGAACAGGAGCAGCGGTATGGCGGTGATCGCTCCCGCCAGCATGAGAAGGATGGTGGTGGCTGTATCGATGCCGAGGCCCCCCTCGCCTTGTACGTTCAGCCACAGCACCCAACCCAGCGCGAGCGGGGCGAGGATCGCGGTTTCGATCGACAGACCTTCGAGCGATTGCACCGGCGCGACCTTCCGCAAGAAGCCGTAAAGCGCGAAGCTGCAGGCGAGGGTAAGGCTGATCCAGAGACCGCTGCCGGCGCCCAATGCCAGCACCGCCACGCCGGCGGCCGCCAATGCGACCGCAACCGCTTGCGGCCGGCTCAGCCTTTCCTTCAGCAGCACCACGCCCAGCAGCACATTGACCAAGGGATTGAGATAATAGCCGAGGCTGCCTTCGAGCACATGCCCGTTCAGGACCGCCCATATATAGACCAGCCAGTTGACCCCGATCAGCAGCGCGGTCACCGTCAGCGTGCCGAGCACCTTGGGCGTTCGGGCGGCGGTGCGGATCGCATCCCAGCGGCTCCAGAGCGTGGCCAGCGCGCCGAGGAAGATCAGCGACCATAAGATGCGATGCGCGACGATCTCGACCGGATCGACATGCGCGATCGCCTTGAAGTAGAGCGGCAGCACGCCCCAGAGCAGATAGGCTCCGAGCCCCAGGAGGAGCCCGCCGCGGGTACGCTTATGGTCATCAGTCATTGGCGGGCGCCTAGAGCAGCGGGCCAAGCCCCACAAGCCGCCCTTTTCCGGGCGCTGTGTTCAGCTATGATCGGAGCCTGAGGAGGAAGCCATGGCTGGACTGGCCAAGCCGGAGGAGGTGCGGGCGATCCTGGTCGGAGCGGCCAAGGGAGGCACTGCGCTTACCTATGGCGAGGTGCTGGAGCAGCTCGGCTATGCCTTTTCGCGGCCGAAGATGCGGGCGCTCTGCGCAATATTGGGCGCGGTCGACGAGCAAGCAGAGGCTCGGGGCGAGCCGGAGTTGGCGGTGCTGGTGGTGCGCCAAAGCGACGGCCTGCCCGGCCAGGGCTGGTGGGTTGCCGGCGGCGGCCGCAGCCGCGGCTACGAGGGACTTTGGGAGGGATCCGAAGCCATGCGCTTCATCCGATCGGTGCAGGAGGAGACCTTCGCTTACTGGCGCGAGCAAGGCTAAGCCGCCACTGGCGTGAGCGGCCTTGCCCCGCTACATCGCCGCCCATGCCCAACCTCCTCCTCGTAATTCTCGGCGGCGCGATCGGCGCGGGCTTCCGCTACCATATCGGCCGGGTGGCGCTCGAGCAGATGGGACCGGGCTTTCCCTGGGGCACTTTGATCGTCAACCTGCTGGGCGGCCTGCTGGTGGGCGTCCTTGCCGGCATTGTCGCCGCCAACCACCCAGCCGACCGGCCGCTGTGGATGTTTCTCGGCGTCGGGGTGCTGGGCGGCTTTACCACCTTTTCCGCCTTCAGCTTCGACATTTTCGCGATGATCGAGCGCAACGAGTTGGCGGTGGCGGCGGCTTATGCGGTGGCGTCAGTCGCTGGTTCTGTGGTGCTGTTGTTCCTCGGCTTCTGGTTCGCGAGGGCGACCGCATGAGCGGCGAAGTGCGCCAGTTCACCGTATCGGCGGACGACGACGGCATCAGGCTCGATCGCTGGTTCAAGCGCAACCTGCCGGACGCGAGCTTCAACCTCGTCTCGCGCTGGTCGCGCACCGGGCAGCTCCGCCTCGACGGCAAAAGAGCCGTGCCCGGCGACAGGGTGGAGGCGGGGCAGGTCATCCGTGTGCCGCCCGCCGAAGCATCCGAGGAAAAGCCGCGGCCGAAGCGTGAGAGGCCCGCGCTCAGTCCGGACCAGATCGCCTACGTGAACGAAATGGTGATCCACCGCGATCCCGCCGCCATCGTGGTCAACAAGCCGCCGGGCCTCGCGACGCAAGGCGGCACCAAGACCAACGTCCATCTTGACGGGTTGCTTGAGGGGCTGATGGAGGAGGAAGGAGCGCGGCCCAAGCTCGTCCACCGGCTCGACAAGGACACTTCGGGGGTGCTCCTCATAGCCCGCACTCCGCGCGCCGCCGCCTTCTTTTCCAAGAGCTTTTCCGGCCGGACCGCGCGCAAGGTCTATTGGGCGCTGGTGGTGGGCGTGCCCGAGATAAAGGACGGATTCATCGACCTTCCGATCGGCAAGCAGTTCGGCACGGGCGGCGAGAAGATGTGCGTCGACCAAGATGAAGGCCAGGCCGCAAAGACCCGCTATCGGGTGATCGAGCGCGCCGGCAATCGCGCCGCCTGGGTGGAGCTCCAGCCCTATACCGGACGCACCCACCAGCTTCGAGTCCACATGGCGGCGATCGGCCACCCGATCGTCGGCGACGGCAAATATGGCGGCCAGGAGGCTTTCCTCACCGGTTCGATCAGCCGCAAGCTCCACCTGCACGCGCGGCGCCTGCGAATCGACCATCCGGACGGCGGGCGGCTCGACGTCACGGCCGAGCCGCCGGCGCATTTCGCCGAAAGCCTCGTCGCATTGGGCTTCGATCCAGCCGCGGGCGACCTGCCGCTCGACGAACCCAAATATTCCGAAACGGCGGAGGGCAAGCGCAAGGCTACGAGCGCGGCCGCCAAGGCGCGGCGGAAGGAGCGTAGGGGTGAGAGACGGAGCCGGGGGAGGAGCTGATGCATCCGAACCGCAACTTTCACTGGACCGACCGGGAGGCGATGCTCGCCTTTGTAGCCGAGACGGCGTTCGCGCATCTGTTCGTGCCCTCGCCCGAGGGGCCGCTAGTCGCGCATGTGCCGGTCATCGTCACGCCGGATGGCGATCTGCGTTTCCACCTGTCGAGCGCGAACCCACTGTCGCGCTACCTGGACGGATCGGTGGCGCTGGCGAGCCTGGCGGGCCCCGACGCCTATGTCAGCCCCGATTGGTACGGCAGCGCCGATCAGGTCCCTACCTGGAATTATATAACTGTCGAAGCGCGCGGCCTGGTGCGCACATTGCCGGCAAGCGACCTCGTGGCGTTGCTCGACGATCTTTCCGCGATGCATGAGGCGCGGCTCGCGCCCAAGCCGCCCTGGACTCGCGCAAAGATGCAGCCCGGGCTGTTCGAAGGCATGCTGAAGGCGATCACGGGCTTCGAAATGAAGGTCGAGAGCCTGCGCGGCACGCGCAAGCTCGGCCAGAACAAGAAGCAGCAAGAAACCGCCAGCGCGGCAGCAGGCCTCGAAGCTGCCGGCCGCGCCGACATGGCCCGATTGATGCGGAGCCCCGGTGACTAACCGTCTCGCCATTTTCGACTGCGACGGGACGCTGGTGGACGGCCAGGCCAATGTCTGCCTCGCGATGGAGCGGTGCTTCGCCGCCGCCGGGCTCGATCCGCCCAGCCGCGAGGCGAGCCGGCGCGTCGTAGGACTCAGCATGGTCGAGGCGATGCGGGCGCTGCTGCCGGAGGCGCAGCCTGCGCTCCATGCCGAACTGGCCGAAAGCTACAAGAGCGAGTTCCACAAGATGCGCCTCGAGGGGCTGGTGGACGAGCCGCTCTACGAAGGAATGGCCGAGCTCCTGGCATCGCTGGAGGAGGACGGTTGGCTGCTCGGCGTCGCGACCGGCAAGTCGGATCGAGGCCTTGGGCTCTGCCTCGACTGCCATGGGCTGACTAAGCGGTTCGTGACGCTGCAGACCGCCGACCGGCATCCGTCCAAGCCGCACCCGTCGATGATCGAGCAGGCCATGGCCGAGGCCGGCGCTTCTCCGGAAACCACCATAATGATTGGCGACACCAGCTTCGACATGGCGATGGCGCGCGCGGCCTGGGTGACCGCGATCGGCGTCACCTGGGGCTATCATGAAGCGGGGGAACTTCGTCGAGCCGGCGCTCATTACATCGCTTCCGTCCCGTCGGAGATAGTCGCTTTCGCAAAGGCGTTCGCATGAGCCCCAATTCCCCGCCCCCGATCGACGAAGCCACCTGGCGGAACCGCTTTATCCTCATCAACCTCGCGCGGATCGGATTCACCATTTTCGTGCTGATCGGATTGCTCATCTGGCAGTCGGACGTCTTTGTGGAAGGCGGATCGATAATTGGTTTTCCGATGGCGCTGATCGGAGTGGTGGCGAGTTTCGGAGCGCCGCGCTGGCTGGCGCGAAGATGGCGGACGCCGCCCGGACAATGAAGCGTTTCCACAAGGCGGCCTCGGCGCGCGCGGCCGGTCACGGCTTCGAGATATTGCTCGACGAGCGGCCGGTAAAGACCCCCGCTCGCAATGCTCTCCTGGTGCCGAGCGAAAGGTTGGCGCTTGAAATAGCAGCTGAGTGGGACGCTCAAGGAGAGGAGATCGATCCTCGCTCAATGCCGCTCACCGGCCTTGCCAATGCCGCCATCGACCGCGTGGCGCCCGATCCGGAAGCGTTCGCCCGCAGTCTTGCCTTTTACGGCGAAAGCGACCTGCTTTGCTACCGCTCCGAAAACCCGCACGGCCTGGTCGCGCGGCAGGCGGCGCTTTGGGATCCGCTGCTCGCATGGGCGCGCCGCCGCTTCGATATCGATTTCGAGATCGTCTGCGGGATCATCCACCGCCCCCAGCAGGAAATGACGCTGAAGCAGCTCGGCCATGCAGTGGCGGCGCGCCAGCCTTTCGAGCTTGCGGGCCTCTCACCCCTGGTGACGATCAGCGGCTCACTGATCGTCGCGCTGGCGCTGGCCGAAGGGGCGATCGACTTCGGCGCCGCCTGGGCCGCGGCTACGCTCGACGAGGCATGGCAGGCCGAGCAATGGGGGGAGGATGCCGAAGCCGCGCGTGTGCTGGAGGGACGGCGGCAGGAATTCGCCGCCGCTTATCGCTTCCTCAGCCTGCTCTAGACGTCGGTCGGGGCTCCGGCCGGAGCGGCCTTCGCCCGCGGCAGGAACCAGCGCGCGATGATCAACCCGCCTGCGGCGAGCGTCAGCGCATCGACGATGAACCTATAGATGAAGTGGCCCCAGTCATGGTGATACCAGATGGGCCCCCCAAGGTGCATGTAGGCCGAGGCCGCGATCGCGAAGAGCACCACCAGCCGCGCCCGTGAAGCGAAGTCGGGAACGCGCCGGTCAATGCCGATCAACGCGGTGCCGAGCAGCAGCGCGACCACGAAATCCAGCAACAGCCCGCCGATCATCGCGCCTGGATCGGCGACCGAATAGCCGTTCGTATTGTAGTGGATGGTGGAGATCGGGCCTTGCCCGTACATCACGGTCTGCTCGGGAGTGTCAGTGCTCGGCACATGATAAGTGCCGCTGGCGGGCGCGTTGGCGGCCAGCGCCTGCTGCACGGCCGCCGCCTGGGCATTGTCAAGGCTGCCGACATGCATTCGGCTGAGCGGCGTTGCGTAGAAGATAAAGCCGATGATGAACATGGCGATTGCCGCGGCGGCCGAACCGATGATCACACGTCCCATGAGCGCCTCCCTGTTTTGCCGAACCTACCGCAAATGAGCGGGGCGCAAAAGCGGCGTCAGCCGATCAGGCTGCGAACGAAATCGTGGAGGAAGATGCGCCGGGTCGCCTTCAGGCGCTCCGCCTTCAGCACGGTGTGGACGAGCTTGCGGCATTTTTCCGCATCGTCGTTGATGAAGACATAATCATATTCGGCCCAGTGGCTGATCTCGGCGGCGGCGCGCGCCATCCGGCTTGCGATCACTTGATCGCTGTCGGTGCCGCGCGAGCGCAGGCGCCGCTCCAGCTCGTCCATCGACGGCGGCAGGATGAAAACCCGGACGATGTCGGGATCGACCTGCTTCAGCTGCTGGGTTCCCTGCCAGTCGATGTCGAGCAGCACGTCGCGCCCGCCCTCGATCTGCTTCAGCACCTCGGATTTGAGCGTCCCGTAGCGATGGCCGAAAACATGCGCCCATTCGAGGAATTCCCGCTCGGCCACCATGCGGTCGAATTCCTCGTCGCTGACGAAATGATAGTCCTGGTGATCCACTTCGCCGGGCCGCTTCGGGCGGGTTGTGGCGGAGACCGAAAGTCCGATCCCGTCGTCGCTGGCGAGGATCATTCGGGAGATGGTCGTCTTGCCGGCGCCGCTGGGGCTGGACAGGATGAAGAGGAGCCCGCGCCGCTGGAGGGGATTGACCGTCACCATGGCCGCTAGTGACAAGGGCACCCCCTGTACGTCAAGCAGGGGATTGGTGGAGCGAAGGGGCAGCGGATGAGGCTCGAGCGGCGCCACTGGCTGATCGCGCTGGCGCTTGCCACGGCCATGGCGCTGGTACTGTTATGGATGGGACGGCCGCCGATCTGCACCTGCGGCACGGTGAAGCTCTGGACCGCAGCCGTGCAGAGCGCGGACAACAGCCAGCATATCGCTGACTGGTATACGCCGAGCCATGTCATCCACGGCTTCCTCTTCTACGCGCTCGGATGGCTGTTCCTCCGCCGCAATCCGGCCGGAGACCGCTTTCTGGCCGCGGTGGAGATCGAGGCAGGCTGGGAGCTGATCGAAAACAGCCAGTACATCATCGAACGCTACCGGGAGGCGACGGCTGCGTTCGGCTATAATGGCGACAGCATATTGAACAGCCTCGCCGACCTCGGCTGGATGACGCTCGGTTTCCTGCTGGCGCGGCGGCTGCCGGTCTGGGCGACCGTCGCCATTGCCCTCTTCTTCGAGCTGCTGACTCTGTGGACGATCCGCGACAATCTGACTCTGAACGTGCTGATGCTGGTCGCGCCGGTTGACGCGATCCGGAACTGGCAGGGCGGCTGAGCGGCTAGGCGCCGCCGACGCCTTGCACGACCTTCCCGCTCCCCTCGCATGCGGGACAGGGCTTATGGTCAACAACGCCGGTGCCGTTGCACTCGCGGCAGAGATTCTCGCCCGTCCCGGGCGTCCCCCGCAGCGCTTCGTCGCCCGGTGCGGTGTGGTCCGTGCCGCTCATCAGCCGAACTGGCGCGCGCGCGCCAGATGCTGGTCGACGATAGGCAGGGCGGTCCCGGCCGCTATGCGCAGCGCGCCGGCGGTCCACATGCAATAGGTTGGCACACGCGCGGGCCGCTGCTGTTCCAGCGGAGCTCTAAGGTGATAAGCCGTCACAGCCAAGTTCGGTTCACCCTGGCATTCGGGCGAGCGGCAGGGTGAGACAGTGGACGCCGCCGCCGCTCGAGGTGAACTGGTCGAGCTCGACGGTCGTCACGCGGTAGCCGAGGCGCTCCAGCTCGCCGTTCACCCGTCGATTGTCAGCGCAGGAAAGCACGCGCCGGTCGCCGAGGCTGAGGAGACTGGTCCCGAGCCGCTGCGCTTCATAGGGGGTGACCGGCAACAGCTTGATGCCAAGCGCTTCCACCTGACCGATGAAGGAGGGGTCCAGCGCTTCGATGCAAGCCACGGCGCGGCCGCGGCCGGCCATCGCGAACAAGGTGTCGAGATGAGTGAAATAAGGATCGAAATGGGTGAGGATCGCCTTCCAGCCCCTGATTTCGAACAGCCGAGCCAGCGCCAGCGCGCCTTCCTTGTCCGTCCGCTCGCCTGACCAGCCAATGGCGACCACGCCCGGACGCAGCAGGCACACGTCACCGCCCTCGATCCGGCCGCTCTCGATCGCACCTAGATAGGGTATGCCCCAGCCGCGCGCGTGGCGCACCACATGCATGGGCTCTTTGCGGCGATGTCCGCCGCAGGGGCGCAAGGCAAGCAGGCCCCACGGAGTCATCAGCGAGGCGTCACGCGTGAAGCTGAGATCGGGCAGCTTCTGGCTTGACGGAAGCTGCGCGCAGCGGACGCCCTGATCGCGAAGCGCGCGCAGTAGTTCCGAGTGCTGGCGGCTCGCAGTTTGGAAATTGGAGGTCAGGGCCTGCGCCAGCGTCTGAACCGGGGGCGAGCTGCACGGTCCGATTTCCAGCTGCGGGGGGGCAGCAACCATCACGTCGGTGAGCCGGCCGTAGCTCGAATCGACGAACCAGCGATGCCTGGTCTCGAGCGCTCCGCTGTCCTGGATCAGGAAAACGTCCTGACCGGTTTCAGCGACGGAAAAATCGAAAAGCATTGAGGCCCCCACGAATGCAGTATCGGATGAAACCAAGGAAGCCGCCGAATGTTCCTCCTGCGAAACCTCAATGCATAATTTTGTCAGCAACTTAGAATCGTCTACGCCGAACAGGGAGCCCTCATGAAGCCAGTAATCAGGTCCTATATCGCCGCCGCAGCCGCGCTGGCCGCCGCCACTCCCGCGGGAGCCCAGGAGATATTTGGCGGCGTTCTCGTCCATGATGTGGACACGCCGATCACACGAAGCGGAATCGAAACAGGACTAGACGTACAGCTCGGCTGGCGGGGCGGCAGGATCGAGGCGCTAGGTTTCATCGGTCGTCCTTCCCCTTATGTATTTGGATCGGTGAGCACCGAAGGGAACACTAGTTTCGCCGCGGCGGGACTAAGCTGGAAGTTCGGCGATCCTCTCTATGTGCGTCCCGGCGTCGGTCTCGCCATTCATGACGGTCCCGGCGAGGTGGTGCCGGGAGACAACAGGATCGATTTTGGATCGCGCATCCTGTTCGAGCCAGAAATAGCTGTGGGCTACCAGTTGAACGAGCGGCTGTCAGTCGAAGCGTCCTGGGTGCACCTCAGCCACGCGCAGCTGTTCGGCCGCCAGAACCCCGGTATGGACAGCATCGGTATGCGCATCAACTACCGCTTCCGCTAGCGGCCGAGCATCTTCTCCGGCCGCACCACCCGGTCGAACGTCGCTTCGTCGACCAGCCCGAGCGCAAGGCCGGCCTCTTTCAAGGTGAGCCCGTACGCATGGGCGTGCTTGGCGATCTTCGCGGCATTGTCGTAGCCGATTTCGGGCGCGAGCGCGGTCACCAGCATCAGCGAGCGCTCCATCAGCTCGGCTATACGACGCTCGTCCGGCTCCAGCCCCTCCAGCGTGCGTTCGACGAAGCTTTCCATTCCGGTCGCGAGGAGGTCGATCGAACGCAGCACATTGGCGCCGATCATCGGCTTGAAGACGTTGAGCTCCAGATGTCCCTGGAGGCCGCCGACGGTCACCGCGACATGGTTGCCCATTACCTGAGCCGCGACCATCGTCAGCATCTCCGCCTGGGTCGGATTGACCTTGCCGGGCATGATCGAGCTGCCCGGCTCGTTTTCCGGCAGCTTGAGCTCGCTGAGCCCCGAGCGCGGGCCCGAGCCCAGCAGGCGAATGTCGTTGGCGATCTTCGACAGCGATACGGCAAGCACGTTCAGCGCGCCCGAAAGCTCTACCATCGTATCATGGGCGGCAAGCTCGGCGAATTTGTTCGGCGCCGTTTCGAAGGGCAGCCGGGTGAGGTTCGCAATCTCCGCCGCGAAGGCTTCGGCAAAACCTCTGGGGGCGTTGAGCCCGGTGCCTACTGCCGTGCCGCCCTGCGCCAGCCGGTGGAGCCGCGGCAGCACGGCTTCGACACGCTCGATGCCGTCGGCGATCTGCGCGGCATAGCCTGAAAATTCCTGGCCAAGCGTCAGCGGCGTCGCGTCCTGGAGGTGGGTGCGGCCGATCTTGACGATCGAATCCCATGCCTCCGCCTGACGGTTCAGGATATGGTGGATGCCGTGGAGCGCGGGCAGCAGCCGGTCGTGAACCGCCCGCGAGGCCGCGACGTGCATGGCGGTCGGGAAGCTGTCGTTCGAAGACTGGCTCTTGTTGACATGGTCGTTGGGGTGGACGGGCTCCTTGCCGCCGCGCGCGCGGCCCAGCAGCTCGTTGGCTCGGCCGGCGATCACCTCGTTGGCGTTCATATTGGACTGGGTTCCGGACCCGGTCTGCCAGATGACGAGCGGAAACTGGTCATCGAGCGCGCCCGCCGCCACTTCGCCCGCAGCCTGCTGGATCGCCTCCGCAAGCTTCGGGTCCAGGCCTCCGATCCGCGCGTTCACCCGCGCCGCCGCCTGCTTCACGAATCCGAGCGCGTGGACAATGCCGGCCGGCATCCGCTCCTGCGGTCCGAACGGGAAGTTGCCGATCGACCGTTGGGTCTGCGCTCCCCAATAGCAATCGGCCGGAACCTCGATTGGCCCGAAGCTGTCCGTTTCGGTGCGGGTGGTGGGGTTCATTCCTCTTGTCTCCGTCGTTCCGGCGAAAGCCGGTGATCCCACTGCCTTACAGCGCGAGCCAAATAAAGGGAGATTCCAGCTTTCGCTGGATTGGCGGGAGACGGTTATTTCTTGCGGCTGAAATCCACCGAGACGACGTTCGATCCGTCCTCCACGGGCTCCGCCACGGGATGGTCGTTCTCGGCCTCCTCATGTTCCTGCGGCCCCGCTTCGTCGGGCTGCGCCTGAAACTGGAGCGCGAAATTGACGGCGGGATCGACGAAGCCGGTGATCGCGGCGAAGGGAATGACCAGCCTCGCCGGCGCCTGATTGAAGCTCAAACCCACCTCGAAGCCGTCATCCGCCACCTTCAGGTCCCAGAAGCGATTCTGGATCACGATGGTCATCTCGTCGGGGAAGCGTTCCGACAGGTGCCTGGGGATATCCACTCCTGCCGCGCCGGTCTTGAAGGTGATGTAGAAATGATGCTCGCCCGGAAGCGTGCCTGTGCTTTCCACTTCCCCCAGCACACGCCCGACGACCGCGCGCAGCGCCTCCTGCACGATTTCGTCATAAGGAATCAGGCTGTCGGCCGCTTCGTCGCTCATCCGCTGACTCGTAGCGACGCAGCAAAACGGGTCAAGCGCGTTGCGGCACGGCCCGATCAATGTGTAAGTGCGGCCGACGGAGGACGCCATGCCCATCGACGCCACCCAACCTTATGACGAGAGCAATATCTTCGCCTGCATCCTCCGGGGCGAGCTGCCGTGCCGCAAGGCCTATGAAGACGAGCATGTGCTCGCTTTCCACGACATCAATCCGCAGGCGCCGGTGCATATCCTGGTGATCCCCAAGGGCCCCTACGTCTCCTGGGACGATTTTTCGGAGCGGGGGACGGATGAGGAGATTGCAGGCTTCGTGCGGGGCGTCGGCCACGTCGCGCGCGAGCAGGGGCTGGTCGCGCCCGGCTATCGTCTGCTCGCCAATACAGGCGTCCACAGCGGCCAGGAAGTGCCGCACCTCCACGTCCATATCTTTGCGGGCAAGCCGCTGGGGCCGATGCTGGCGCGGTAACGGCTTTCCACAAATTCGTTGCGCGGCGGTTTTTTGCCATTAGGCTGCGCCCGAAAACAACATGCGGCAAACGCCGTAAAAAAGGGGAGTGAGTATGATCTTCGGGCGCGTAAAGCCTCTCGACGCCATCCTTGCCACCGCCGAAAAGAAATCGCTGCACCGCTCGCTTGGCGCGCTCCAGCTGACCCTGTTCGGCGTCGGCTGCATTATCGGCACCGGCATCTTCGTGCTCACCTCGGTAGGCGCGCAAAAGGCCGGGCCTGCCCTTATCCTATCCTTCATCATCGCGGGTGCGGTTTGCGTCGTAGCCGCCCTCTGCTACGCGGAGATTTCCTCAATGGTGCCGGTTTCAGGATCGGCCTATACTTACAGTTATGCCGTGCAGGGCGAACTTCTCGCCTGGACCGTGGGTTGGGCGCTGCTGCTTGAATATGCGGTGGGCGCTTCCGCGGTGTCGGTAGGCTGGTCCAATTATTTCACCAATTCGGTGCTCGAGGCGTCATTAGGGATAGACTTGCCCGCCTGGCTCCAGACGGGTCCCGTCATCTTCGGCGGCAGCCCCGGAGGGCTCATCAACCTTCCGGCAGCGTTGATAGCCTTGCTGGTCACTGGCCTGCTCGTCATCGGCACGACCGAGAGCGCCCGAGTCAATGCGGTGCTGGTGGCCATCAAGGTTACGGCGCTGACCGCCTTCGTCGTGCTCACCATTCCCGCTATTGAAGGCGACAACTTCAGCCCGTTCATGCCGGGCGGTGTGTTCGGCGGCTTCGGATCTGGCGTCGGCGTTCTGGGCGCGGCGGCGACGATGTTCTTCGCCTATATCGGCTTCGACGCGGTCTCCACGGCGGCGGAGGAAACCAAGAACCCGCAACGCAACGTGCCGATCGGCCTGATCGGCAGTCTCGCCATCTGCACCGTCTTCTATATGCTGGTCACCGCCGGTGCGATCGGTGCGATCGGCGGCGCTCCGATCATGGGCGCCGACGGCGCTCCGCTATCCACGGGCTCGGAAGCGCTGGCGCGGCAGTGCGCTCTGCCGCAATATGCCGAAGCGCTGGTTTGCTCGGGTGAGCCGCTCGCCCACGTGCTTCGGACGATCGGCTTCGGAACGATCGGCAACATGCTCGGCTACGCTGCTTTCATCGCGCTGCCGTCGGTGATCTTGATCCTCATCTTCGGGTTGACCCGGATATGCTTCGTGATGGGACGCGACGGATTGCTGCCCGAGCGGCTTTCCACGGTCCATCCCAAGTGGAGGACGCCGCACGTCGTCACTATCATCACCGGCTCGATCATCGCCGTGCTGGCGGCCTTGTTTCCGGTCGGGCAGCTTGCCGACATCGCCAATGCCGGAACGCTCTACGCATTCATGATGGTCGCGATTGCGGTCTGGATGTTGCGCAAGCGCGATCCCAATCGGACACGCCCGTTCCGGGTCCCCGCTTTGTGGCTGATCGCCCCGCTCACGATCCTGGGCTGCCTCTTCCTGTTCCTGAACCTTCCGACCGAAGCTCTGGTGGGGCTGCCGCTCTGGGGAGTGATCGGCCTGGTGGTCTATTTCGCCTATGGCTACCGGAAGAGCCATCTCGGTCGGGGCCTGATCGAGGTGCATGAGCCCGAAATTCACGACATCGAACCGTCGATCCCAGGGGTCGACGAGCGGGACCCGCTCGATCCGCCGCGGCAACCGCCGATCTAAGGCCGAAGCAAGGAATTGGACAGAGGGAAAGGGAGGCCCCGGCCTTCCTTTCCCAAAGGAAGGGAGGTGGGGTCGGTTACCCTTCCTCTGGAGCAACCGGTAAAAAGGGAGTCGATCGTGGCGGCAGCACAAGAGGATGCGGTAGCGAACGAACCGGCGGTGATCGGCTTCGTCGATCACGTCACCAATGTTTCGGATTTCATCTGGGGCGGCAGCTGGAACGGCGAGACTGTCATTCCACTTCCCCCGATGGTGCTGATCCTGCTCGGGATCGGCCTCTACATGATGATCGGCCTCCGCTTTTACCCGTTGCGTCAGCTCGGCCCGGCTTTCACCGGCCTCTTCAGGAAATCCGGCGAAAGAGGTGCGGGCGAGATATCTCCCTTCGCCGCTCTGTCGACCGCCTTGTCGGGCCAGGTCGGCACCGGCAACCTCGCCGGCGTCGCGACAGCCATCGCCCTTGGCGGGCCCGGCGCGATCTTCTGGATGTGGGTCACGGCCATCATCGGCATGGCGCTTGCCTTCGCCGAAGGCGCGCTCGCCATCCGCTATCGTGAGATCACCCCCGAGGGCCATTATCGCGGCGGACCGATGAGCTACATCACCTACGGCCTCGGCCCGAAATGGAAATGGCTGGCGGTGCTGTTCTCGATCGGCACTCTCGTTTCGGCGATCGTGACCGGAAACATGATCCAGGCCAATTCGGTGGGCGATTCCTTCCAGCAGCTCACCGGATGGGACGAATGGATCGGCGGGCTCCTGATCGCGGCGCTGGTTTTCGTGGTCATTATCGGCGGCATCAAGTCGATCGGTGCGGTCGCCGAAAAGATCGTGCCGACAATGGCCATTGCCTACATCGTGATGGCGCTGCTGGCGATCATCCTCAATATCGAGGACATACCCGCGACTTTCGGCCTGATCTTTTATGGCGCCTTCAACCCACAAGCCGCGACCGGCGGCTTCCTCGGCGCGATGGTCATCATCGCCATACGAGCCGGCGTCGCCCGCGGGCTTTTCTCGAACGAGGCCGGCCAGGGCTCGACCCCCATCGCCCATGCGGTCGCCCGCACCACCGATCCCGCCCTCCAAGGCCGTTTCGCGATGATGGGGACCTTCATCGACACGATCGTCATCTGCACCATGACGGCGCTGGTCATCCTGACTGTCCAGGGGAGCTTCCCGGGCACCGACCCCGTGACCGGCGTTACCACGATGCAGGAACATGTCTGGTCGTCGGACCTGCGCGGCTTCGACATGACCGCGGGTGCCTTCTCCGCCGCCTTCCCTATGGCGATCGGCGGCGTATCGGTGGGCGCGCTGGTGGCATCGGTCGCGCTGATCCTCTTCGTCTTCACCACTCTTCTCACCTGGTCCTATTACGGCGAGCGGGCGGTGAGCTACGTAGTGGGCGATTGGGCGATCGTGCCGTTTCGCGTGCTGTGGTGCGTGGTGATCTGGTTCGGAAGCTTCCAGGACCTGGAGCTGGTCTGGCGCATGGGCGACATCGCCAACGCCGCGATGGCGCTGCCCAACCTGATCGCCCTGGCGTTCCTTGCGCCTGTCGTTTTCGCTTTGGCGCGGGGACATCGTTCAGCGGGCCGGGACCATGGCCGCGATACGCCGCGGGAGCTGCTTGAGGAGCCAGTGACGGAGGGAGCGGGCCACTCGTCGCCGCTGAATTCCTAGTTCAGCCGCTCGGCAACGAGAGTTTTCAAATCGGCCTCGGGCCGGGCGCCATAGTGGGAGATTACCTCGGCCGCGGCGATCGCGCCCATGCGGAGGCTCTGCTCGAGCGGACGCCTTTGCGCGTAGCCGGTGAGGAAACCGGCGGCGAACAGGTCGCCGGCCCCGGTCGTGTCCACCACCCGGGCGACCGGCTCGGCGGGCACTTCGGCGCGGTTGCCCCCCTCGATCGCGAGTGCGCCTTTTTCGCTGCGCGTCACTACCAGCAGCGGCACCTTCGGCGCGACCGCGGCGACCGCCGTTTCGAAATCCGTTTCGCCGCTCAGCTCCCTGATCTCATTCTCATTGGCAAAAAGGATGTCGATCCGCCCGTCCTCGATCAGCTTCAGGAACCCGTTACGGTGGCGAGAGATGCAGAAGCTGTCGGACAAGGTGAAAGCGACCTTTCGGCCCGCCTCCCGCGCCACCTCTATTGCCCGCTCCATCGCGGCCCGCGGCGCTTCGGGATCCCACAAATAACCTTCGAGATAGAGGATGCTGGCATCCCTGATCTGCTGCTCGTCGACCGCGGCGGCGGAGAGGTTCTGCGAGGCGCCGAGAAAAGTGTTGAGCGTCCTTTGCGCATCGGGAGTGACGAGGACGAGGCAGCGCGCGGTCGGCACGTCCCCGTTTGCGCGTGGCGTCTTATATTCAACCCCGAGCGCCTGAATATCGTGGGTGAAAACCTCGCCCAGCTGATCGTTCGCCACCTGACCGATGAAGCCGGCCCGCCCGCCCAGCGCAGCGATCCCGGCGGCGGTGTTCGCGGCCGATCCTCCGCTCGCTTCGCGTCCCGGGCCCATCTTTCCATAGAGGCGGGTCGCCTCCTCGGCATCGATCAGCCGCATCGATCCTTTGGTGAGCCCTTCCCGATCGAGAAAGGCGTCGTCGGCGCTGGCGAGAACGTCGACGATGGCGTTGCCGATGGCGAGGACGTCGAGGCGTGGATCGGTCAAAGGGGGCTACTCTTGCTGGGGATGAGGGCGCCGCCTAACCGCCGACGGGCCCAAGGGTCAACCGCAGACATTGACCCTTGCCGACGGTTACGCGATCAGGAGTGGCACGGGAAGCGGAGGAACAATGGCACGGATAGCTCTAACAGTTCGGATTGCGGCGCCGCTGATCCTACTCGCGGGCTGTGTGCCGAGCACGAGCGAGCCGCCAGTCACAGCACCCCGTTCGCAGGCTCCCGCGGCAGGTCTTGACGGCGTGCTGGGGGCAACGGCGCGCGCGCTCACCGATCGGTTCGGTCCCGCCGACCTCGATGTTCGCGAAGGGAGCGCACGGAAGCTTCAATTCGGAAGTCAGGTGTGTGTGCTCGACGCCTATCTCTATCCCCGCTCGGCGGGGGGCGAGGCGGTGGTGACGCATCTCGATGCCCGGCTTCCGGACGGGCGCGACGTGGATCGCGCCTCCTGCATAGCGGCGCTCAGCCGCCGGCCGCAGGCACGCTGAGCCTTCCGACCGCCCATTGGGCGGCTTCGGCGACGACAGGATCGGGATCGCCGGTCAGGTTCGCCAATTGCGGAAGGAGCTTCGGCTGGCCGCTGTTCCCGGCCGCGATCGCGGCGTTGCGAACCATTCGGTTGCGGCCGATCCTCTTGATCGGCGAGCCCGCGAACACCTGGCGGAAACCGGCATCGTCGAGCGCGAGCAGGTCGGCAAGCGCGGGCGCCGCGAGCTCGGCGCGCGGCACGAAAGCCTGGTGGCGTCGTGCGGTATCGGCAAAGCGGTTCCAGGGGCAGACGGCAAGGCAATCGTCGCAGCCGTAGATGCGGTTTCCGATCGCTTCGCGGAATTCGTGCGGGATGGGCCCCTTATGCTCGATGGTAAGATAGGAGATGCAGCGGCGGGCGTCGAGCCGGAACGGCGCGGGGAAGGCATTGGTCGGGCAGGCGGCGAGGCAGGCGGTGCAGCTGCCGCAATGGACACGGTGCGGCCGGCTCGGCTCAAGCTCCAGCGTGGTATAAATGGCGCCGAGGAACAGCCAGCTGCCGTCGGCGCGGCTGACGAGATTGGTGTGCTTGCCCTGCCAGCCGAGCCCGGCCGCCTCGGCGAGCGGCTTTTCCATCACCGGCGCGGTATCGACGAACACCTTGAGGTCGCATCCGGCCTCCGCCACCAGCCAGCGGGCGAGGCTCTTCAGCGCCTTCTTGATGACGTCGTGATAGTCGCCGCCCTGTGCATAAACCGAGATGCGGCCTACTTCCGGCTCACCCGCCAACGCCAGCGGGTCGGCCGCGGGCGCATAGCTCATCCCCAGCGATATCACCGAGCGCACTTCGGGCCAGAGCCCGGCCGGGGAGGCGCGCCGCTCGGCGGTCTCCTCCATCCAGATCATGTCGCCATGCGCGCCGGAGGCCAGCCACTCCCGCAGCCGCTCGCCCGCTGCGGGCGCAGCGTCGGCGAGGACGATGCCGAACGCGCTGAAGCCAAGGCTTTTCGCCTCCCGCTCCAGCGCTTCGCGCAGCTTGGGCTTGCTTGCCGTCATAGGCTCCCGCTAGCACATTGAAAGACAAGGGGGGAATTCCGAAGGTGCCAAGCGGCTTAGCTATTGAGGCGAGTGGGCTGTTCAAGGCCTTCGACGGCAAAGCCGCGGTGGACGGAGTGGACATCGCCGTTCCCGAGGGATCGATATATGGCATTCTCGGCCCTAACGGAGCGGGCAAGACGACGACGCTGCGCATGCTGCTTGGCATCATCGACCCAGACCAAGGTACACGCGCTCTGCTCGGGCATGAGCGGCCGATCAAGGCGGCGAAGCTGGTGGGCTATCTTCCGGAGGAGCGCGGCCTCTATCCCGCTATGACGACGCGCGAGGCGATCGCGTTCATGGGCGCTCTGCGAGGCTTGCCGCTCGACCTCGGCCGCAGGCGCGCCGAAGGCATGCTGAGGGACAACGGGCTTGGCGACTATGTCAACAAGCCGATCATGAGCCTGTCCAAGGGCATGGCGCAAACGGTGCAGCTGTTCGGAACCATCGTACATCGGCCCAGGCTGATTATGCTCGACGAGCCCTTTTCGGGCCTAGATGCGATCAACCAGGGGCGGCTCGAACAGCTCATTCGCGAGGAAGCGGCCGAGGGCGCGACGGTGATCTTTTCGACTCATGTCATCGCTCATGCCGAGCGCCTCTGCGAGCGGATCGCAATCATCGCCGATGGTAAGGTGCGGTTCGAGGGTAAGGTCGCAGACGCGCGCAACAGGCTTCGGCCGCAGGTCCGGCTCCGCACGCGCGCGGAAGACGGGACGTGGCGCAGCGCGCTGCCGGTCACGGCGCGGCTCGATGAGGGCGTGTGGCAGTTCGATCTTCCCAAGGCGGGCATCGAGCCGCTCCTCAAGGCGCTAATCGACGGCGGCGCGGGCATCGAGGAACTTTCGATCGAGCGCCCGGGGCTTCACGACGCTTTCGTCGCCATCGCGGGCGAGGCCGCGGCGCGTGACATGGACATCGAAGTCGGGAAGGCAGCCTGATGGGCCTGGTTCAATCCGCCTATGTGATCGGCCGCCGCGACTTCGTCGCCACTGTCATGTCGAAGACCTTCCTCCTTTTCCTGCTTGGCCCGCTGATCCCGATGGCGTTCGGCATATTCTTCGCCAGCATGGGCGCCAGCATCGGCCCGCAGGACAGACATCCGCAGGTCGCGGTGATCGCGGGCGCAACCGAATTCCAGGTGATCAAGGTGGCCCATAAGCGGCTGTCGGAACGCTTCACCAAAAAAACGCTGCCGGACCTCGTGCGTGCGGAGCCGGATTATGTGCCGGAGGCGCAGATCAGAGACCTGCTCGCCGCCAACAATCCGAAAGTGCTGGCCGTGCTCAGCGGCGGCGTGGAGCGGCCGAAGCTGACCGGCGCCATCAGCGAAGACGGGTCGATCCGCAAATATATGGGTCTGATCCTTGACGAAGCACGGCAATTACAGGCGCTTCAGCGGGCGAATCTCCATTTTGCCCCCACCTCGGTAACGATAGAGTCAGTCGAAGAATCGGCAGCAGCGCTCGCCTCGGCACGCTCGGCGACGGCCGCCATGAGCCAGTCCCTGCTCTTCGTGCTGACCATGCTGCTTGCGACCTTGCTGCTTTCGAATCTCGTCGAGGAGAAGTCGAACAAGATCATCGAGATGCTGGCGGCCGCGGTGCCGGTGGACGCAATCTTCCTGGGCAAATTGTTCGCAATGCTGGCCATCTCCTTCGTCGGCATAGCCGTGTGGGCAAGTGTGGGCGTGGCCGCCGCGGGCATCTGGCTGAAAGGGAACATATTCATCCCGGAGCCGGCGGTCGGGTGGGGCGCCTTCATACTGATGATCTTCGTCTATTATGCCGCGAGCTACCTGCTGCTCGGGGGGTTGCTGCTCGGCATCGGCGGCCAGGCATCCTCGATCCGGGAGATACAGACCGTGTCGATGCCGGTCACCATGGGCCAATTGGCGGTGTTCGCGCTCGCCATCTTCTCGGTGGGGCAATATGACCATCCGATCGGCTGGGTCGCGGCAACCTTCCCCTTCAGTTCGCCTTTCGCAATGTTGGCCAGGGGCGCTGAACGGCCGGAGCTGTGGCCGCATCTGCTTGCCATTCTCTGGCAAGCGCTGTGGGTGTGGCTGATCGTGCGTCTCTCCGCCGGGTTCTTCCGCAGGAGCGTGCTCAAATCGGGATGCGGCGTCTCCGCCCGTGGCGTCGCCGCTTAGGCTGCCGGTGCGAACCCGACCTGCTCCCACAGCTCGATCTTGATACCGTCGCAATCGAGGATCCAGGCGAACTTGCCATATTCCTCATCTTGGGTGCCGAGTATCTCGACGCCCTCTGCCCGAAGCTGCGCCATCATGGCTTCCAGGTCATCGACGCGCAGGTTGATCATGAAGCGCTCACCGCTTGGGTTGAAATAATCGGTCGCCGCCGTGAAGGGTGATAGGAGACTGTAAGCCTCGCCGCCTGGCTCCGCTTTCCACGGGAACATGGCGCCCCATTCGCCGCCGATGCCGAGCGTTTTCCGATACCAGGCCCGCGTCCGCTCAGGATCCTCTACCTTGTAGAAGACGCCGCCCAACCCCGTGACTTTCGCCATTCTCTCCCTCCCGACTCCTTCGTGGCGCCCGAGGCTATATCTGTCGCGTGGCGACCGCCAGCGTGCGATGCGGCAGGAACGCAGGAGGGAGCCGCTATGGCTTTCCGATTGCTGCGGCCACCTTAGTGGACGAAACGCGCGACCACGTCGCGGTAGCTGCGGCTGACTTTCACCTGGCTGCCAGAATCGAGGACCAGGAAGCATTCGCCGTTGGTATGTGGCTTCACCTGCCGCACCTGGTCCAGGTTGACGATGCAGCTGCGGTGGACGCGCTGGAAGCGGCGCGGGTCGAGCCGCTTCTCCAAATCCTTCATGGTTTCGCGGAGGATCAGCGTGTTGTCGCCGGTATAGATGCACATATAGTCGCCGGCGGCGTCGATCTTCTCGATGGAATCGACATCGACCCGGAAGATTTGCCCCCGGTCCTTGATGTTTATCATCTTTTCGTAGCGGCTGGAGCTGTGGGCGTCATCGACCGTGTCGACATTGTCGACCGCGTCCGGCGCGACCTCCGCCAGTACTTCCTTCAGCCGGCCGACCTCCTCGGCGCCCCGTTTTTCCGCAAGCCGCTGACGGACCCGGTCGAGCGTGTCGGCAAGACGTTCCTCCTCGACCGGCTTCATCAGATAATCGACCGCCTGCGCCTCGAAGGCGCGAAGGGCGTGGTCGGTATAGGCCGTCACGAACACGAACAAGGGCGGCTCCACCTCCATCAGCCCCTGGATCACGGAAAAGCCGTCGAAGCCGGGCATCTGAATGTCGAGGAAGACGAGATCGGGCTTATGAGTCTTGATCGCGCGAATGGCTTCGCGTCCGTTGTTGCAGGTCTCGATGACCTCCACATCCTCGTGGCGTTCGAGGCGGAGCTGCAATCCCTGAATGGCAAGCGGCTCGTCGTCCACGAGGATCGTGCGGATCGTCATTTGGGCTCCTCGGCTGGTTCTAACTGGTACGGAATTTCGATGATAACGCTGAACCCCCCGTTTATGTTCGTTTGAGTCTCAAAACGATGGTC
>DATMJS010000076.1:0-20375 GCA_035553755.1 Allosphingosinicella sp. | reverse complement strand
GCCGCTCTATCGCTTCTCGGCCTTGGCATTTTCGGTCCTGGCATCGCCAGCGGCATTGTCTCCGGCGGCCCACAGCTCAGCGCGGGCGCCGCGGTCGGAACGGGCCTCGCCGCAGGCGGCATGGTCGCGGCGCCCGCGCTGAGCTGTGGGCCGCCGGAGACAATGCCGCTGGCGATGCCAGGACCGAAAATGCCAAGGCCGAGAAGCGATAGAGCGGCAAGCACGATCGCCATGGCCTCGTCGATCGATGGGTTCTGGCCGCCGAAGCCGGACGTGAACTCGGAGAAGAGTGTCGAACCGATGCCGATGATGACGGCGAGCACGAGAACCTTGATGCCCGACGAGATGACGTTGCCGAGTACACGCTCCGCCATGAAAGCGGACTTGCCGAAGAGACCGAAGGGAATCAGCACGAAGCCGGCGAGCGTCGTCAGCTTGAATTCGATGAGCGTGACGAAAAGCTGGATGGCGAGGATGAAGAAGGCGAGCAGGACCAGCGCCCAGGCGAGGAACATGCAGGCGATCTGGATGAAGTTCTCAAAGAACGACCAATAGCCCATCAGACTGGAGATCGAATCGAGCAGCGGTCGGCCGGCATCCAGGCCCGTCTGGGCAACCTTTCCGGGACGCATGAGGTCAGCGGTCGAGAAGCCGGTGCCGCTCGCCTTCAGGCCGAGGCCGGCGAAGCTCTCGAAGACGATCCGGGCGAGGTTGTTCCAGTTACCGATGATGTAGGCGAAGACGCCGACGAAGAGGGTCTTCTTGACCAGCCGCGCCATGATGTCGTCGTCGGCGCCCCAGCTCCAGAACAGCGCCGCGAGCGTCACGTCGATGACGATCAACGTCGTGGCGATGAAGGCGACTTCGCCGCTGAGCAGACCGAAGCCGCTGTCGATGTAGCGGGTGAAGACCTCGAGGAAGTGGTCGATGACGCCGGTGCCGCCCATGATGCTATCGCGCCTCGTCGAGTTGCGGGGTATTCGGTGCGGCGGGTGTCGCGGCGGGTGCGTCGGTCCGTTGCGATTGAGGGGTGAGACCGTCCCGCGGTGCGGGCGGCATGTCCGGTAACCGCTCGGCGGGACGGGCGCCGGGCGCGAGGAAGCGTTGACGGTTCTCCGCCCAGGCACGGCGGCATTCCGGATCGCGCGGTCCCTCTTCGCCGAGCGCTTGGCAGCGGATCAATGCGTCCCGCAAGGGATCGGCCGGCGCCTCTGCGGCGCGGCCGGACGGCCAAGTCTCGGGCGCTTCCTCTTTCCGGGTCATCTCGATCGCGGTCGCGGTGACCGCGACCGCGACGAACACGACAGCGCCGAGGCGCGCGAGCATCTTCCCGTCCATCGCCGTGCCCTCAGTTGCCGTTCGGGAACATGCGGGCGTTGCCGGGTTGGTAGCCGCTGCCCGGCGTCAGGAAGCGGCGGCGCTGTTCGCGCCCTTGCTCGGCCGCTGCCGCCCGCTCGGCCTCGGACAGGCTCTGGGCGCGGCCATTGGCAGCGACGACGGCGGTGAGATCGGCAAGCTGCTGCGCTTGAAGGGCGAGAAGCTGATTGCCGGCCTGTGTCGCCTGCAATGCGCCGGTCGCGCCCTGGCTCTGGCCGACCAGCGCCGACATCTCGCTGCGATTGGTGTCGATGTTGCCAACGACGCCGGCCTGGACGCGCATCGCGTCCTGCAAGCCGCCGACGGTGTTCTGCCAGCGCTCGCGCGCCTGCGTGACGAGGGCCTGATCGGAGGCCGACATCGACGCATTGCCGTATGTGGTCTGAAACGCGCGGTCGATTTGCTGGACGTCGAGGGCAATGCCCTGCGCCTGTCGCAGAAGCTGCTGCGTGCGCTGGACGGACTGCTGGAGCTGCTGGAGCGAGGAGTACGGCAAGCTCGCCAGGTTGCGGGCCTGATTGATCAGCATGGTCGCTTCATTCTGAAGCTGGGTGATCTGCTGATTGACCTGTTGGAGCGTGCGCGCCGCGGTCAGCACATTCTGCGCATAGTTGGTCGGGTCGTAGACGATCCACTGCGCGGCGGCGGGCGGCGTGAAAATCGGCGACAAGGCGAGCGGCGCGGCAAAGAGCGCGGCGCTGATGCGCAACGCGCGCGTGCGGATGTGAGTAGGACGAGTCATGGTCGTACCTCCGGTTCGTTTTGCGGGAAGACATTGGTGAGGCCGGCGATGAGGTCGGCAGCCCAGTCGAGCCGGTTCGCCGCGAGCCACTCGCGCAGGAACCCGTCCGTGCCGCTGCGGGCATGAACGTCGGCGATCATCGCCTGGTGCTGTTTCGACGAGGCCGCACACAGCGCCAGGGCCACGTCCGACAGGCCCAGCTCGAACAGGCGATTGCCCCGCCGCGACTGGCAGTAATAGTCGCGCTTGGGCATGGCCCGCGCGAGGATCTCAATCTGGCGGTCGTTGAGACCGAAGCGGCGGTAGATGGCGGTGATCTGCGGCTCGATCGCGCGCTCGTTGGGGAGCAGGATGCGCGTCTGGCAACTCTCGATGATGGCCGGCGCAATCGCCGAGCCGTCTATGTCGGACAGCGACTGGGTGGCGAAGATGACGCTGGCGTTCTTCTTGCGTAGCGTCTTCAGCCATTCGCGGAGCTGCCCGGCGAACCCTTCGTCGTCGATGGCGAGCCAGCCCTCATCGACGATCAGGAGCGTCGGCCGCCCGTCGAAGCGGTCCTCGATGCGGTGAAACAGATAGGCGAGCACGGCGGCGGCCGCGCCCGTGCCGATCAGGCCCTCGGTTTCGAAGGCTTGGACGTTCGCCTCGCCGAGATGTTCGGACTCGGCATCGAGTAGCCGGCCATAGGGGCCGCCGACACAATAGGGTCGCAGCGCCTGCTTTAGGTCATTGGACTGGAGCAGGACGGACAGGCCCGTCAACGTGCGCTCCGCGACCGGTGCCGACGCTAGTGACGATAGCGCGGACCAGAGGTGTTCCTTGACCTCGGGCGTGACCGGCACGCTCTCGCGGGAGAGGATCGCGATCAGCCAGTCGGAGGCCCAGCCGCGCTCGGCGACGTCGTCGATGCGGGCCAGCGGCTGGAGCGACACGCTGTCGTCGGCGCCTTCGGTTAGGCCACCGCCGAGATCATGCCAGTCGCCGCGCATGGCCAGCGCTGCGGCGCGGATCGATCCGCCGAAGTCGAAGGCGAAGACCTGGGATTGCGGATAGCGCCGGAACTGCAGCGCCATCAGCGCCAGCAGCACGGACTTGCCGGCGCCGGTCGGCCCGACGATCAGCGTATGGCCGACGTCGCCGACATGGATGGAAAGCCGGAACGGGGTCGAGCCCTCCGTTCTGCCGTAAAGCAGTGGGGGTGCATCGAAGTGCTCGTCCCGTTCCGGTCCCGCCCACACCGCCGACAGCGGGATCATGTGAGCGAGATTCAATGTGCTGATGGGCGGCTGGCGGACATTGGCGTAGACGTGGCCGGGGAGCGAGCCCAACCAGGCGTCCACGGCATTGATGGTCTCGGCCATCACCGTGAAGTCGCGGCCCTGGATGACCTTCTCCACCAGCCGCAGCTTCTCGGCGGCAATGCGGGGGTCATCATCCCAGACCGTGATCGTCGCCGTCACATAGGCCTGGCCGGCATAGTCGGCGCCCAGCTCCTGCAGCGCCATGTCGGCGTCGGCCGCCTTGTTGGCCGCGTCGGTGTCGACGAGCGCCGAGGCCTCGTTGGTCATGATCTCCTTGAGGATGGCGGCGATGGATTTGCGCTTGGCGAACCATTGCCGCCGGATCTTAGTCAGCAGCTTGGTGGCGTCGGTCTTGTCGAGCAGGACGGCCCGCGTCGACCAGCGATAGGGAAAGGCAAGCCGATTGAGTTCGTCGAGAATGCCGGGCGTGGTCGCGGACGGGAAACCGACGATGGTGAGGATGCGCAGGTTCGTCTCGCCCAGCCGCGGCTCGAGCCCGCCGGTGAGCGGCTGATCCGCGAGCAGCGCGTCGAGATACATCGGCGTCTCGGGAACGCGGACGCGATGCCGTTTCGTCGAGATGGTCGAATGCAGGTAGGTGAGCGTCTCGGTGTCATCGAGCCACGCGCATTCCGGCATGAACGCTTCGATGAGGTTCAGAATGCGGTCGGTGCGGTCGATGAAGCCGCGCAGGATCTCATGTGCATCGACGCCGGCATGATCGCGGCCCTCGTAGAGCCAGGTCTCGGCACGCGCCGCGTCCTCGGCCGGCGGCAGGTACAGGAAGGTGAGGAAGTAGCTCGACTCGAAATGCGCGCCGGCTTCCTCGAAGTCGGCCTTGCGTTCGGCATCGACCAGCGCGGAGGCGCTGTCGGCGAACATGCTGGCCGGATAGGTCGCGGCGCCGTGGCGCTGCGCCTCGACGAAGATGGCCCAGCCGGAACCGAGGCGGCGGAAGGCATTGTTGAGCCGGCCGGCGACGGCGACCAGCTCGGCCGGCACGGCGCTGTCGAGGTCGGGGCCGCGGAAGCGCGCGGTGCGCTGCAAGCTGCCATCCTTGTTGAGGACGACGCCTTCGCCGGCGAGCGCGGCCCAGGGCAGAAAATCGGCGAGCCGGGTGTTGCGGTTGCGGTATTCGGCAAGGTTCATCATCGCGCCGCTCCTCAGACCGATAGGTGACCGGGGATGCGCAGATGCTTGCGCACGACGTCGACGAACTGCGGATCGCGCTTGGCGGCCCAGACGGCTGCAAAGTGGCCGAGAGCCCAGAGGCCAAGACCGACCAGCCAGAGGCGAAGGCCGAGGCCGAGCGCTGCGGCCAATGTGCCGTTGAGAATGGCGATCGAGCGCGGCGCGCCGCCGAGCAGGATGTGCTCGGTCAGCGCCCGGTGGACGGGCACGGAAAAGCCCGGAACCTCGCCGCCATGATCCGCGCCCTCGACCATCAGACGAGCGCCCCGCCGCCGAACGAGAAGAACGACAGGAAGAAGCTGGACGCGGCGAAGGCGATCGACAGGCCGAACACGATCTGGATCAGGCGGCGTGCGCCGCCCGACGTATCGCCGAAGGCGAGCGTCAGGCCGGTGATGATGATGATCATCACGGCGATGATCTTGGCGACCGGCCCCTCGATTGATTCGAGGATCGACTGAAGCGGCGCTTCCCAGGGCATAGACGAACCGGACGCATGGGCGGCCGGTGTGAGGGCAAGCGTCAGGAAGGTAACGGACACCGCCGTGGCGATGTGGCGGCGAATGCGCAAAGCATGCTTGATCATGACGGGTCTCCTGTGAGGGGCTGGCTTGCGGGGGTGACGCGGTAGTCGCCGTCGGGGCCGAGGCCCTCGATGCGGGCGAGTTCGGCGAGGCGGCGCGAGGCGCCGCGGCCGGAGAGCACGGCGACCAGATCGATCGTCTCGGCGATCAGCGCGCGCGGGACGGTGACGACGGCTTCCTGGATGAGCTGCTCCATGCGGCGCAGCGCGCCGATCGCGGTGCCGGCGTGGATGGTCCCCACGCCGCCGGGGTGGCCGGTGCCCCAGGCCTTCAGCAGGTCGAGCGCCTCGGAGCCACGCACTTCGCCGATCGGAATGCGGTCGGGGCGCAGGCGCAGCGATGACCGGACGAGATCGGAGAGCGAGGCGACGCCGTCCTTGGTCCGCATGGCGACGAGATTGGGCGCCGCGCATTGCAGCTCGCGGGTGTCCTCGATCAGGACGACGCGATCGGAGGTCTTGGAGACTTCGGCCAGCAGCGCGTTGGTGAGGGTGGTCTTGCCGGTCGAGGTGCCGCCGGCGACGAGAATGTTGCGCCGATCCCCCACGGCCTGGCGCAGCGTCTCGGCCTGACCCGCTGCCATGATGCCGGTGGCGACGTAGTCGTCGAGCGTGAACACCGCGACGGCGGGCTTGCGGATCGCGAAGGCCGGAGCGGAGACCACGGGGGGCAATAGCCCCTCGAACCGCTCCCCTGTTTCGGGCAGCTCAGCCGAGACGCGTGGTGCGCCGGGATGGACCTCGGCGCCGACATGGTGCGCGACAAGGCGGATGATCCGCTCGCCGTCCGACGGCGACAGCAGCTCACCGGTGTCGGAAAGTCCTTCGGAGAGACGGTCGACCCAGAGCCGCCCATCGGGGTTGAGCATCACCTCGACGATCGCGGGGTCTTCCAGAAACCGGGCGATGGCGGGGCCGAGCGCGGTGCGCAGCATGCGCGCGCCGCGAAGGATCGCCTCGGATTTCTGGTGAGTTGCCGCCACGTCGTCCCCGTTCTCTTGCGGGTCCGCGATGCGCGGCCCTGGATCGGGGATGAGTAGAAGAGGCAGGATTCATGGCCTGGCAACAACCATCATGTGGTCGTCGTGCTGTGGCGTACAAAGACAGGGAAACGGCGGAACGCACGAATACTTGCGATGCGTAGATCAGCGATTATTCCGCGTCGCGCGCGGGCGGGATGTCTTCCGAAATCTCCTGCCTGAGCTTCGGTCCCTGCGCGAGTCGTCGTCCGAGCGCGGTCACGAAGGCTTCGTAGCGCTCGGCCGCCTTGGCGCGCGCCGCAACCTGTGCCGGCTCTGGCAGCGGCGGATTGGACGTCAGCCAGAAGCGAATGAAGACGGCGAGCGTCTCGACCGATATGCCGAGATCGCGCTCCATGCGCGCCATGCGCCGGTCGAGCTGATCGAGCCGCTTCGTGGTCGCCGCTTCCTGTCGTTCGGCCGCGTCTGGCGAGAGGAACGATGCGATGCCGGCCTCGGCTACGAGCGACAGGGAGAGGTCTCGCCGCGCCGCATGGGCCGCGAGCGCCTTCATAACGTCCGGGTCGAGATAGACGGACAGGCGTTGCTTCTTCGGAGGCTTGCTCACGGACGCCTCCTACAGTTCGATGCCGTCGCCCGGATCGAGCGACGCCTGTCGGGCGACCTGGCGCATGGTCTGCGTGATGCGGCTGAGGCGGGCGGCATCCTCGTCCGCGTCATCGCGGGGATCGATCTCGAACTCGTTTTCGATGACCGGCTTGCGCTCGACGGTCTTGGTGCGGCTCAGTTCGGGCTGATGCCGGCGCTCTGAATCCGTCGGATCGTCGTCGGCCACATCGTCCACGGCGGCGGGCGTGTTCAGCGCCGGCCGATCGGGCAAAGCCAGTGTGCTCCAGTCGTCTGCCCTTGCGCTCGCCGGTTTGGTCAGGCCGGGCGGCGTGAGGATGCGTTCCTGAAATCGGCGGTCCTCATAGTAGCGAGCCTTCTTCGCGCGTATCGGCGGAACGCCGGCGACCATCACGATCTCGTCGGAGGGCGGGAGCTGCATGATTTCGCCGGGCGTCAGCAATTGCCGGGCGGTTTCCGAGCGCGACACCATCAGGTGGCCGAGCCAGGGCGAAAGCCGATGGCCGGCATAGTTCTTCATCGCCTTCATCTCGGTGGCGGTGCCGAGCGCATCCGAAACGCGCTTGGCGGTCCGCTCGTCATTGGTCGCGAAGCTGACCCGGACATGGCAGTTGTCGAGGATCGAGTTGTTCGGGCCATAGGCCTTCTCGATCTGGTTCAGCGACTGGGCAATGAGGAAGGCTTTCAGGCCGTACCCCGCCATGAACGCCAAGGCGCTCTCGAAGAAGTCGAGGCGGCCGAGCGCGGGAAACTCGTCGAGCATGAGCAGCAGCCGATGGCGGTTGCCCTTGGCCTGCAGGTCCTCCGTCAAGCGCCGGCCGACCTGATTGAGGATCAAACGGATAAGCGGCTTGGTGCGGTTGATGTCGGAGGGCGGGACCACGAGGTAGAGGGTGGTCGGATGCTTGCCGCCGACCATGTCGGCGATGCGCCAGTCGCAGCGGCGCGTCACCTCGGCGACAACGGGATCTCGGTAGAGCCCCAGGAACGACATCGCGGTCGACAGCACGCCCGAGCGTTCGTTGTCGGATTTGTTCAGCAGCTCGCGGGCCGCGCTGGCGATGACGGGATGCGGTCCGGCCTCGCCGAGATGGGCGGTCTTCATCATCGCGGCGAGCGTCGACTCGATCGGCCGCTTCGGATCGGACAGGAAGGCGGCGACGCCGGCCAATGTTTTGTCGGCCTCGGCATAGAGGACGTGCAGGATCGCGCCGACCAGGAGCGCGTGCGACGTCTTCTCCCAGTGGTTCCGCTTCTCGAGCGAGCCTTCCGGGTCGACCAGGATGTCGGCGATGTTCTGCACGTCGCGGACTTCCCACTCGCCGCGCCGCACCTCAAGCAGCGGATTGTAGGCCGCCGACTTCGCATTCGTCGGATCGAACAGCAGGACGCGGCCATGGCGCGCGCGATAGCCGGCAGTCAGGGTCCAGTTCTCGCCCTTGATGTCGTGAACGATCGCCGAGCCCGGCCAGGTCAAGAGCGAAGGCACTACCAGACCCACGCCCTTGCCGGAGCGTGTCGGCGCGAAACACAGGACATGCTCCGGGCCGTCATGGCGAAGGTAGTCGCGCTCATGCCTGCCGAGCACGACGCCATCTGGACCGAGGAGGCCGGCGGCCTTCACCTCGTCAGGCCGCGCCCACCGGGCCGAGCCATAGGTCTCGACGTTCTTCGCCTCGCGCGCCCGCCATACCGACATGCCGATCGCTACGGCGATCGAGATGAAGCCGCCTGACGCGGCGATATAGGCGCCCTCGACGAAGATCGGCGGTGCATAGGCGTCGTAGAAATACCACCACCAGAAGAAGGCGGGCGGATAGTAGATCGGCCAGCCCGCCAGCTCGAACCAGGGATGTCCGAGCTGGGGCTGAAAGCCGAGCCGGTAGGCCGTCCATTGTGTCGCCCCCCAGGTCGTCATCAGCACGATCAGAAAGACGGTGAGGATCTGGCCCCAGAGGATTTTCGTCGCCGACATGGCGGGCACTCCTTTCTTGGTTGGGCTACATGCCGAGGCCGCGGTTGCGGCCGAAGCTCCAGTCGACGCCGCCGCCCCCGCGCGAGACGCCGGAGACGTGCTGGCCGAGCTGTCGTTCGAGGGAGGGCGACCAGGGCACGAGCTGGAAGCCGAGGCCGTCGTCGATCATGGCGAAGCGGCCCGACGCGAGCGCGAAACGCTGGCGATAGGTGCCCGCCACATACTCGCCCGTTCCGGCCTTTGCGAACTGACGCCCGGTTTCGGAGGCAAGCTTCGCGCCCAGAGCTTCCACCTCGCGCTGGCGCAACTGGTCGATCAGCCCCGGCGCAAAACTGACGCCGCGCGTCTGCCGCTCGGCGAGACCTTGGCTGATGAGATGCTCGGCCCGCCGGTCCATCGCCTGGCGCACCTCGGCGCCGAAGCCGCCCCCGCCGAGCGCAACCGGCTCGCGGGCGATGGCCTGCCGGTCGAGCCAGGTTGCGCCGGCAGCACTGACCTGCCGTTCGATGTCGAGGTCGGAGCGGACGGCGAGAGCGACGCGGCGGCGTCCCTGTGCATCGTCGAACTTGCGCAACTCGACGATCGAGCCCGGCGCACTGTCGCCAGCGGCGTCGAGATCGGGGAACTTGATGTGGTGGGTGCGTCCATCCGTGCCGTCGACCACCGCATAGGCCGTGCCCTTCAGCTCGTCATCGAGACCGCGATCGACCAGCCGCCCAATGACCGGATCGTCGATGCTCTCGCCGGCGAGCACATAGCTCGCGGCGCCGCGCTCGATGCCGCGCTCGGTCAGGCCACGGTGGATGCGCTTGATGATGTCGCCGCGCTCGCCGAGCGCGCGCAGCGTCTTCTCCGCAGTCTCCGAGACGACCCACTGGCCCGGACCGACCTGATCGGCGAGGCCCAGCGTCTCCAGCTTGCGCAGCCGGCCGACCTTCAGCGCATGAAATTCGTCGGGCTGGCGATCGGAGTGTGGGGCGAGATCGGCCACGCCCGTGCGATAGCTGTCACGGGCGATCTGCCGATCGAGATCGGTCCAGCGCTCCGCGCCGACCTGGCGTTCAAGGTTGCGGCGGATCTCATGCTCGGTGCGCGGCCCCAGCTCCTGGGTGACGAGATCCTGCGCGCGGGCGCGCATGCCCTCCTTGATGTAGTCGCGGGAGATGACGAGGTCCTGGCCGTCGTCGGTGCGCCCCCGCAGGATGATGTGGACGTGGGGATTGTCGGTGTTCCAGTGATCGACCCCGACCCAGTCGAGCTTGGTGTCGAGGTCCTTCTCCATCTGACCCATCAGCTCGCGGGCGAAGGTCTTGAGGTCGGACATCTCCGTCGCGTCCTCGGGCGAGACGATGAACCGGAAGTGATGGCGGTCGTCCTGGGTGCGCTCGGCGAAGGCCTTCGGATCGGCGTCCTCGGTCTCGGGACCGAACAGGCGCGCCTTCTCTCCATCCCGGGTGACGCCCTCGCGGCGGAGATAGCTGAGGTGAGCTGCGAGCGGCGCGGCCCGCGCGCTATGACGGACGACGCGTGTCTTGATGACGGTGTTGCGCGATCGGCTCGTCAGAAGCCGGTTGGCCTGCACCGTCGCGCGCTGTCCGCGTCCGAAGCGCGAGCGATTGCCCTTGCTGATCTGGCCGGAGCGCGAGACGCGTCCACCGGCCCGCTGCGCGGCGGCGAGCGCCTGGGCGATGAAGGGCCGGGCCTGCTGCGCCCGGGTCGAGCGGATGCGCCCGGGCCGGATGCGGAAATCGTCCTCGCCGCTCATGGTCTAGGCCCCGCACATCGCGCAAAGCCAAGGAAATCCTTGACGAAGTGGCGAATGCGCAGGCTGCGCGGATCAGGCGCACCTCGCGAGAATGCGCCATAAGCCTCTGAAAACACACGACCGCACCAAGCCGCACCTCGCCGGCTTTTATCTCGCCATCGTGCGGTTGTGTTGACTGCTCCTCCTCTCCGGACCGCCCTTCGTCCGCCAGACCACGCCACGATGCGAACGAGTGCGAACGCGGTCATCGCGGGCCACCAGGGACATTGCGCGCGACGAAAAGGCCATCGGTGTGCGAAGCGACCGGGCCTTGATCGCGCGCCGGTGCAGCCGCCGTGCTGTCACCGGGCGCGCTTTCGGACTGCACTGGCGCGGCAGGTCCGCTGCCAGCCGACTGCACGACGAAGAGCGGCGCCCGCGTCCACGCTAGCGGATCGGCAGCCGCGACCACGATGGGGCCGGCGAGTTCGCCGCCGCCGAGAATGGGGGCGAGCGTCGCGACATAGGCGCGCGTCTCGGCCGGCAATGGGCGACCGGCGAGATACTCTTCGTAGCGGCCGGGACCGGCGTTGTAGGCCGCCAGGAAGCCAGGCGATCCGTAGCGATCGTGCATTTCGCGCAGATAGGCGGCGCCCGCCAGGATGTTGTCGCGCGGATCGTAGGGATTGCCGCCGAGCCGATGGCGGACGCGCAGTTCGGCCCATGTGGCGGGCATGATCTGCATCAGGCCCATCGCGCCCGCCGACGAGATGGCGCGCACGTCGCCGGCGCTTTCCACGCGCATGACGGTGCGTATCCATGCTTCGGGGACGCCGAACCGCTGCGCCGCCTCGGTGATGAAAGCGCCATAGGGATCACTGCGCGACGACCGCTCGGCCGGCACCTGCTGGGCATAGGCAGTGCTCGCGGCCGGTGCGGCGAAGATCAGGCCGGAAAGGAGAAGGAGGGCTGCACGTCGGAGGGTGATCCTCCCTCCGACGGCAGGCTGACGGCGCGCGGCGGGCATCGCTCAGTCCCGCTCGCCGCGCTTCGGCGGGCGATTCCAGTGCAGGCCCCAGGCGGATTTGTCGTCGGCCGACTGGAACAGGTTGGCGCGGATCGGATGTTCGAAGGTCGGATCGTCGAGCTGCAGCGAGACGTATTCGCCGGCCTTCTCGCCGGTGCGCTTCCAGCCCGCCCCGATCTCCGCGCCGGTCTCGTTGCTCATGGTGTCGAGCACATGGACGCGGTAGTCCGGCGCGTTCTCGGCATCGGACGGCTCGGCCGCGACGATGATGATGTCCTGATGCAAGGACAGCGTCGTCAGGTGGCCGATGAAGCCATCATTCTCGCGCATGAATTGACCGATCACGGGCATGGGTCGTCTCCTTCAGATTGCGGTGGACAGGGTCATGGGCGCGCCGTCACCGCGTCGGCGCGCGCCAGACGAAGCGGCCATCGCCGTCCTCGTCGGTGTAGAGAGGGGTGGCCCGGCCGATCACGGCGGTGGCTGGAAGCGGGCCGAAGTAGCGGCCGTCGAGACTGTCGCGGACCTGCCAGTTCATCAGGAACAGCTCGCCGGCCGCGACCGACCGGCAGCCTTGCCACACGGGGAGCGGGCGACCGCGACGATCGCGAACGAGAGCGTTGCCCATCGGCACGCCGTCGACAGTGATGGCGAGCCCGGTCCGGCAAACGCGCTGACCCGAGACCGCAGCGACGCGCTTTAAAAGCGGCACGCCGCGCGGCAGGTAGCCGCCATCGGACAGGAAGGTTGCGAGCGGCTCGGGCGCGTCGACGGCCACCAGATCGGTCACATCGAGCGCGCCCACATCGTCGATCGTGTAGAAGCCGACCGGCGTGCTGGCGGATGCGTTCCAGATCAGGCGCGGCGCGAACGAAGCGATTGAAGCCACGCCGAGAAGCGAGACAGCCGCCGTCGTGATGATGGCGTAGGAGAGCCGGGTCATGCGCCGATCTCCCGGCGCAGGAGGAAGGCGCGGTGCTGGCGCAAACCATAGGCGCGCGGCGTTTCGCCGACGGTTATTCGGTTGTGGACATGGCGCCAGTGGTCCGGCGAGACATCGATCGGGTCGATGCCGCGCGCCTCGATGGTATCGATGAGCTGGAGCATGCGCTCCACCTTCGGCCAGCCATCGACGTGCAGCAGCACCTCTGCGCCGGGCGTGACCGTCGGGACGGTCTGACACGGCGCGTCGCACTCGACCGTGCGCAGGATGTCGAGGCGCGAGAGCACGGTGCCGTGCTCGTTCGCCGCCCAGCGCACCAGCGCAAGAACGCTGCCGGGAGGAAAGATGAGGACGCGGCGGCGGCGGTCGAGGATCTGCTCGCGCCGCTCGCGACCGAAGCGAATCCAGTGCTCAGTTTGCTTCTCGATCCAGACGAGTTCGACCTGGGTGAAAGCTTCGGGCGGCGGCTCGGCGGCGGCACGGCCGACGCGTTTTGGCGCGGCGACAAGGCCGGTCATTGTCCTTCTCCTGACGGGGGCGGGAATTCGCGCTCGAACAGCGCGCGCAGCATGTCGGCGACGGTCTGGCCACGCTGGAAGGCGGCGATCTTGATGCGGCCGCGCATGTCGGCGGTGACGTCGATCGTCAGCCGGGCCGAGAAGTCTTCGGCGGGCTGGCCACGGGAGGCCTGGCGTTCGGGCGCCTTGATCCAGTCTTCGGGGCCGGCTGGACGCGCCGCAAAGCTGCGCTTCGGGGACCGTTCGCTCATGCGCCGATCCTCGCCACTTCCGCCGCAAGCGCGGCGATCTCGCGCGCGCCGGGGCAATCCTCGTCCTGCTCGGCGGCGAGCCGGCCGGTCTGCACGACGTCGGCGAAGACGATGCGCTGGCCGATCGTGGTCGAGAGCAAGGGCGGGTCGTGATCCGCCAGCGTCTCGGCGGTCTCGCGGGCCAGAACCGTGCGGGCCGCACAGCGGTTCAGCACGAAGCGCGCGGCGAGCTGCGGGCGATAGATGCGCGCCTCGCCGAGCAGCGCCAGCATCTCGGCTGAGGCCCAGCCATCGAGCGGCGACGGCTGCACCGGGATCAGCAAGAGATCGGCGGCGAGCAGCGCCGAGCGCATCAGCCCGGCGACACGCGGCGGACCGTCGATGACGACATGGTCGACGTCGCGCGCCAGCTCAGGCGCTTCTCGGTGGAGCGTGTCGCGGGCCAGGCCGACGACACCGAACAGCCGCTCCAGCCCCTCCCGGCTGCGCTGCTGCGACCAGTCGAGCGCCGAGCCCTGCGGATCGGCGTCGATCAGCGTGACGCGCTGTCCACAGCGAGCCCATTCGCCAGCAAGGTGCAGGGCGAGCGTGGTCTTGCCGACGCCGCCCTTCTGGTTGAGCAGCGCGACGATCATGACGATCTCCCGGCGATCGGGGACTCGTCCACAGCGGCCGAAAAACGCGGTCGCGTTAGAAAGATTCCGTAGGAATCTAAGTTAGATAAGTTAGGGGGCTCGCAAGCTGCTGATTCAGCGCGAGGAATCGACGATTCCGGTCCCCGATAGCACGAGAGTCGGGTCCCCGATGGCACGATAGTGCCGGTCCCTGATAGCACGAGACGATTCACAGCTTATCCCCAGGGCGAGAGTTGCTCCGGCGACGGCGGCGCGGGATGCCGAGGGCATCCGGGTCGGTCGGCACGAAGGAGAGGATTTCCGGGCCGCCGAGGCACTGCTCGATGGTCAGGCGGTAGCCGGGCAGCGGCTGGCGGCGCACGATGTCGCGCAGGTCGTATGCGAAGTGCTTGAGCGGCGAGAGGCTGCCGGACTTGGCGTGGAGATGCGGGAAATCGAAGCTCCAGCCGAACTCCTGCTTGCCGCCGTGCTTGCGCACGAGGCGATAGAGCCAGCGCTCCAGGCCGCCGGTGAGGCCGAAATAGTTGCGATCGATGGTGAGCACGAGCGCGTCGTCGAGCACCGCGCCGTAGAACCAGTCGGGCACGATCAATTCGAGGCCGAGCGGGCGACCACGATGATCAGCGCGCTCCTTCCACTCGTTGATCCAGGAGAAGCGGTGCAGCCGTCGCTCTGTCGGCTGGCGGATCGAGGTCGCGATGGTGGTCGACTGAAGTCGGTCGAGCGCGGCCTTCAGCCGGTCGTAGTCGCGCAAGCTGACGCCGCGGCCGATGAACTGTAGAATCTCGTAGGGCGTGGTCGCCATCAGACGTGACGGCCGCAATCCGTGGTCACGTGCCTCGACGATTTGGGACGCAGCCCAGATCAGCACGTCGGCATCCCAGATGGTGGCCATGCCGTGCTCGGGGACCGCTTCGACACGGATGACGACGGAGCCGGTCTTGAAGTCGATGGGCGCCACCCGCTTGGACTTGCCGAGCGCGAAAAACGGGTACGCCATCAGGTCCTGCGCATCGCGCGGCGCGAGATCGCCGGGCAGCGCCCGAAAGAGATCGAGCTGCTCGCGTTCGCTGCTGTGATGGCGCGCCGACATGCCGGGACTCAGCGCGGGAAACGGCCGCCGACGCTGGCGGACGCGGACGGCTGGCGCTTCGCGGGCAGCACGGTGCCGCCGCGCGGATCGGAGGTCGAGGTGACGAGACCGCGATCGGCCCAGGCCTGGAGGTCGTCGACGGAGTAAACGACGCGGCCGCCGAGCTTTCGGTAGGTCGGGCCCGTGCCGTAGGTGCGATGCTTTTCGAGGGTGCGCTCGGAAAGCCCGAGGAAGCGGGCCGCCTCCTGGGTTCTCAGGTATCGTGGCGGTAGATTGGCGGCTTTTTCGGCCATGATCGAACCTCCGTGGTCTCGCGGGTGGCCGCTGCGAACGAGCGGCGGGTTGCGAGCACGGTGGCGCGAGGACGGCGCCTACGGCAGGAACGAAGTTAGGAGATTATTTTCGATACCGAGCGCAGATCAGCGGGAGCGGCGCGGCCGGCGGAGCAGCGTGCGGTAGCCGCCGCGCACGTAAGACATGCCGTCGCGTGCAAGTCGGGCGATCGTTATCCGGACCGGGCTTTCGACCCACGTTGCGGCATCGTGTTTGAGGTTGGGAAAGATCTCTTCGGCGATCTTGCGGTAGCTCGCGCTCGCCAAGCGGGCGTCGAAAACGCGGAGCATCAGACGTGCTCGGTGACGGCGCTGCGGTGTGAGGCGTGGATCGGGCGGCACACGCTTTCCGAACATGGCCTGCCAAAGACGCTCGACAGCGATCAGTCGGTCCGGCGTTAATTCGTCGAACATGACGAAAGCGCCCAGCGGACGACTGGACTCGGCATCGGCGAGGACGACATCGTAGTGCTCGCCCCGTAGCGCAAGCCGGATCAAGGCGGCACCGTGCTCGATGACGACATGGGCCTGCAGGTCGTCAACGCGGACCCTGAGATCTCCCGCCGGGCTTGGCCCAGATGTGAACGGAAGCGTGGCCGGATCGGTTTGCGGGGTCCAGAAGATCGGTTGGACGAGCCCGGAGTTGCGAGGGTCGGCGACGAAATCGCAACCCCCATTGCTCGGCGAATTCGTGCGCGATGTCCGCAGTCAGCCGGCCGATGGACACCAGTTCCTGATAGGACTTTTTGTATTCCGGGTTGCGCCGCAGGAACTCCCAGGCGAGATCGCCGGGGGTTAACTTGTCGATATAGTCATAAGCGGCTTCCGACCGCCAACTTTCATCTTCGGACATCTCCACCGTCTCCGCGCAATGCCTGCAACGCGAGTTATGCGGTGGATACGATTCCCAGTTGAATGAAGCGGGGGAAGAACGAAGTGGCGGCAACGTGATGCGGATTGCGCATCACCTCAATGCAGGCGGCCCTGAAGAAGCTCGCAGAAGCCGCTTTTCGTCATCCATTTTGCGCGATCGAGATGGCTGGTGTAGACCTGTAAGGCGCGCTCAGGATCGGCGCCTGGATCAAGGTTGAACAGCACCGCGACGACCTCACGCCAATCCGCGCCCTCAATCTCAGCGTCGAGCAGCCGGACGTAGAGCTTCAGATGTGCGTGGTCATAGGCCGTGAGCGCTGCCCCGGCCGGTGGCTGATCGAGAAAATCGCTTTTGGTCACAACATCCCCCGATCTCGAGATGTATCCAAATTGGAGGGAATTGTTAACGATGATTTTACCGGGAGAATGACGCAAGGCGCTAATGCGGGAGGTTGAGCCAACGCCGCGACCTGTCGAACGTCATGTTTCCTTCTTTGCATCGACAAGCAGCACTCCCTTGCCCTGATCGGAGTTCAGGAAGACGATGCCGGCGCGCTCGAAGGCCCTTCTCACCTCATCGCGCGTACTCTCAAAGACCTCGAGACCACTGGTTGATTCGAGGCGCTTGAGCGCAGTCAATGAGACCCGGGCCTTGTCAGCGAGCGTCTCCTGTGTCCAACCCAGCAACGCGCGTGCGGCCCGAAACTGTCGGGCGGTGATCATGCATGATCACCTCCCACACGGACCTACGCGCACGCCAAAACTACGACTATAATAGTCGCTCTCGGCGTGATTTCCTAGCAAGAAGTGCCTGCTGGGGCTCCGTTCAATCCAAAAACGTGGCGACTGATTCGGTCGGCCGGCTGTCATAATCGAAGGCCCCGGCCTTTCGCCGGGGCCTTGCGCGGAGCCTCAGTCGCCGCGCCGCCCGTTGGGGCGGGACCAGATCAGCGAGAAGGTGTCTTCGCCTTCGTCGTCGAAGAGGTTGGCGTAGATCGGGGCGTTGAAGCTCGGATCGTCGAGCTTGAGGCCCAGATAGTCGCGTCCCTCGTTGGAGCGCTTGGACCAGGCGGCGCCGATCTCTGCGCGGCCGACTAGGACCCGGTGGCTGGGGGCGTTCTCGCCGGTGGCGCGCTGGTCCGGGACGATGCGCACGTTCTTGGCCTGGACGCTGAGGGTGACGATTTCGCCGGTGAACTCGTTCGAGCCGGTCTTCTTGAAGGTGCCGATGGTCGCCATTGTAAGTCTCCGTTTTCCGTTCCCGAGCCCGCACCATTGCGGCCTCGATGGCGATCGGTTGGCCGGAGGCGATCGACGGCGCACCCCGAAGGGGCCTGACAGCTAAGGAGGGCTTTCTTGTCTCGCGAGGAATGACGGCGCAGCCGGCAGGGGAAGAAAGTTTGACGCGGCTGTTGCGTCATAGGCGATCGAGGCGAAGCCGGCCTTCGGCCAGATCAGGCCATTGGAGAGGCCGTTTGGAGCGGTCGCGTGACGGGCAGAAAGGAAGAGATGGCGGCCCGCCGCTGCCGCCAAGATGACATCGCCACGAACCTCACCGGCGAGCTGTCGTCCTTTGTCCGGGCCGATCACGGCATCCTGACCCGGCCTGCCTCCGGCGGACGTCCCCGCATCAACGGATCTCGGTTCTCGCTACGACGGCTGACGCTTCGCCTGCGCCCGCCGTGGGTCGCTCTCAGGGCCGAACGACGATCCGCTTTCCAAACCCCGCAACCGCCCATTCTCCTGACGGGGATCGCCGCTTCGATCATCGCCCTGGCCCGCACCATGACGACATGCGTGACGTCAGGCCCGCGCGAGGTCCCGGCCGGTGGGGCCGCTGGCCGTGGCCATTCCCGCGACCCGGACGAAGGCCGTGATGCCGACAGCGATGGCCCCGACGACGGAGAATGTGATCTGCCAAGCGTCCGACGGCATCAGGTGCTTCACGATGCCATGGGTGGCGTGGAAGCCCGCGACGGCGGCGGGCGCGACGAAGATGACGGCGACGCAGAGCTTCAGCCACATCGGCCGCGCGAAGGTGATGAGGAGCTGGCCGACCGCGAAGGTGACGGCCGCGGCGACGACGCCGACCAGGATCGCGCCGGGAATGCCGGCGCCGGTGCCGTGGGCCCAGGCTCCTGCGGCGAAGCCGACGAAGGCCGGCAGCGCGAAGACGGCCAGCGTGAACAACAGCCAGCAAAGCAGGCCTATTGCTGCGAGGGATGCGAGTATAGCGAGGATGATCATAGTGGTGGCCTCCGTGCCAAAAGGTCTGACGGTTGCGCCTGCCACCACCACCACGGCGCGACCGCACTATAGCTGAAGGTCGACTGCGCCGGGAGCGGAAATCGCGGCGGATTTCCGCTTCGGCGGACCGGGTTGCCCCGGTCAGGCGAAAGGATCGATCTCATGGACAATCGCGGCGGTGTCGCCGTCGTACTCGCTGGCGGGCATCACGGAATGCGTGCCGTCGCCGGCCTGGAAGATGACGATGGCGGCCATCAGCGAGGTGGCGAGGCTGAAGGCGAAGGCATGTGCTTGCTTGAGGGACATCGACCCGGCTCCTGTTTCGAGCGGAGGACCATCCCCCGCTGACAGGCGCCCGAAGTGTCGGACTGGTCGCTGCAATCACCGCGCAGGCGCAGCCGCAGCGGCGGCATGCTCGCATAGCCGACCCTTTACGGGTTGATGGCGCCAAGCGGCCAGTCTGACCAAGGATCAGCGCAGAGAAGCGGGTGTGGTGCTCGGCGCCGCGAGCCGGTCCTGTCCCGTCAGTCGGGAAGCACCTGCATTCGCCATGCCGGTGCGTTGGCGATGAAGTCCCGGTAGGCATAGTTGATCAGGTCGCGAACCAGCTCGAGCAGCCCGCCGACCGGCAGTTCGTCGAAGGGATCGCCATGCGCCATGCCGTTGCGCCGCTGGCTGAGGCTGGGCTTCGCGTCGCCGGTGACGAAGCCGATCGCGGTGCCGCCGGTGCGGACGGTCATCGGGATGTGCGCGTCGGTCAGGCCGTCGACGTCGACCATATGCTTCAGCAACGCCGCGAAGGGGCGGCTCTTCTTCGGAATCTTGTCGCCATATCGGTCCATCGTGGCGAGTTCGAGGGCGATCAGCGCCGCAAGCTCGCCGGCTTTCAGCACGTCGAGGTCGACCCAGCCCAGGAGGTAGAGCGTCTGCGCTCGTGCTAACTTCGCGCGCACGACGTCCGGGATGCGCTCGTCGATGCCGAGGCTGACGATGAATTTCCGCCAAGTCTCGGGATCGTTGAATTGAAGGAATCCACCGGGCATTCCCGGCGATGGCCAGGGAATGATGAGTGGTTCTGAGCGCGGCGGAAGGTCCAGGTCGAGATTCAGCGGCGTCTCCTTTCTGATATTCCGGCGCGCAATAATACTCGCGATCGGCAAGTATTGCGAAGTCTGACGGCGCTCACGCGCCGCCGAACTTCCAGACCGGGATGCCGAGCTTCTTGGCCTTGTCGGCGAGGTTGTCGTTGATGCCCGTGCCCGGGAAGTGCATCACGCCCTTCGGCACGATCTCCAGCATCTCGTCGTTGCGCTTGAAGGGCGCTGCGCGGCCGTGCTTCGTCCAGTCGGGCGCGAAGCCGATCTGCGGCACGTTGCGGTTCTTCGCCCAAAGCGAGGCGATCTTCTCCGCGCCCTTCGGCGACTTGCCGTGAACGAGGACCATGTCGGGGTGCTTCTCGTGCACCTGGTCGAGCTTGGCCCAGATCAGCGGGTGATCGTTGAAGTCGAGCCCCCCGGTGACGACGATCTTCGGACCCGGTGGCAGGAGGACCTCCTGGTCAGCACGCTTCTTCGCCATGAGGAAATCGCGGCTGTCGATCATTGCCGAGGTGAGATTGCGATGGTTGACCTTCGATCCGCTGCGCGGGAGCCAGGGCTTGCCGACGTGGCGCTCGTAGTGCTCGGCGGCCTGGTCGCGCATGAGCTCGAAGGCGGCTTGGCGCTCGATGAGAGTCATGCCCTCGGCGATCTGGCGCTCGAGTTCGACCGATTTCACCTCGCTGCCGTCCTGTTCGCGCTGCGCCCGCTTCTGGGACTGCTCATTGTCATCCAGTTCGCGGCCGATCCGGTCGGTGGCGCGGTGGAAGACGTTCACGGTCGACCAGAGGAGATCGTCGAGGTCAGGTTCGAGACGCGTGTCTGCCAGGGTGCCGATC
>DATMJS010000075.1:0-3267 GCA_035553755.1 Allosphingosinicella sp. | reverse complement strand
GCGACGAGCGCGTCGACCACATCGCGGCTGGCGGGCTCGGCGCCGCTTTGGACCAGCACGTAGAAGAAGATGGCGATGGCGAGCAGGGCGAGGCCGGCGACCAGCATACCGGTGATGGCGCCCGCGCGGAAGGCGACGGTGAGGCCGCGCTGGAGGCTGGTGCGGGCGGCCTCGGCGGTGCGGACGTTGGCGCGGACCGAAATGTTCATGCCGATATAACCGGCGACGCCCGAAAGCACCGCGCCCACCAGGAAGCCGACCGCCTCGGTGATGCCGAGGAAGACGCCTACCAGCAGCGCGACCACGACGCCGACGACGGCGATAGCCCGATATTGGCGCCCCAGATAGGCCTTGGCGCCTTCCTGAATGGCGGCGGAAATCTCGATCATCCGTTCATTGCCGGCCGGCGAGGCGAGCACCTGACGGCTGGTGAAGACGCCGTAGAGCACTGCGAGCAAACCGCAGCCAATGGCAACGAGCACGACGGTCATTGAAATTCCTTCCCCTGATCAAACCCGCCGAAGCGATCCTTCGATGGGCCCTGGCGGCCGGACAGGGCTGATCGCCCCCAAAGCGAGCGCGCCCGGACGTGCGTGCCTCTTATGCGGCCCGGACGCAGGATTCAACTGCAACGGTTGAGTACCCCGAATGAGAGGAAAATGTCCTCAGCGATGCTCGTAGCCGAGCCGTGCCGGAAGCGGGACATCGGCGCCTCGATGGGTCAGGCTGAGGCCCTCTCCTTTAGAGAACATGCCGATCCTGCTGAGCGGCAGGCCGAGGGATTCGGACAGAGCGGCGATGGCGGCTCCGCCGCCGGCGGGGGCGGCGAAGAGCAGTTCGTAATCGTCGCCCGCAGTGGCGGCGGCGAGCCGCGCGGCCTGATGCTCGCCGGAACAGGCGAGATAGGCTTCCGAAAGGGGTATCGATTCCAGTTCGATCGAAACGCCGAGGCCGCTGGCATTCGCCATTCGGGCAGAGTCGATCAGCAGTCCGTCCGACACGTCCATCATCGCGCTGACCAGCGGCGCCAGCGCCTCGCCGGCCTCGATCCGGGGACGCGGCAGCCGGTAGCGTTCCAGCAGCGCGTCCGCGCCTCGGATCTGTCCGGCCGCGATCCGCAGTCCCGCGCCGGAATCGCCGATGGAACCGCTCACCCACAGGATGTCGCCCGCCTTAGCGCCGCCGCGCGAGGGGACGGGGCCGGAGGCCTGCCCAAGCGCCGTCAGCCCCAGCGAGCGCGGCGCGCCGTGCGGAGCCGAAACCGTGTCGCCGCCAAGCAGGGGAAGGGCGAACGCTTCCATTGCCGTTTCAAGGCCTGCGACGAACGCCCGGTCCCAGTCAGGATCGCCCGCCAGCGTATAGCCGAGCAGCGCTCCTACCGGCCGCGCGCCTTTGGCTGCCAAGTCCGAAAGGTTCACCGCCAGCAGCTTCCACGCCACATCGCCCGGAGGATCGCCAGGGAGGAAGTGAACGCCTTCAACGATCATGTCATGGGTGAGGATGAGGCGGGCACCGCCGATCTCAAGCACCGCCGCATCGTCCATCAAGCCGCGCGCCGCGGGATCGGACGCGAAGGCGCGGAGCAAAGTGATGAATTCGGATTCGGAGGCCATGTGGCCCTCCTCCTGAAGTTTACTTTCGCACCTCTTTGGCAATGGCATCGAGCAGCCCGTTGACGAAGGCGGCTTCGCGCTTGTCGTAGAAGGCTTTGGCGACATCGACATATTCGGAAATTACGCTGCCGGTGGGGACGTCGATGCGGGCGGCGAGCTCATAAGCTCCCGCACGAAGGATCTGGCGCATCGGCCGGTCGAGCCGGTCGAGCGACCAGTTTTGCGCAAGCTTGCCGGCAATCAGCCCGTCGAGCTCGGCCTTGCGCGCATCGACGCCGCTGACGAGGTCGTCGAAGAAGTCCACTTCGGCATCAGTATATTCGATTTCCTCGATGGTGGCGCCGAGGCGGTGGTGGTGGAATTCGTGGAGCAACGTCGGGAGCGGCGTAGCCTCCATCTCCTGTTGATAGAGCGCCTGCACCGCTGCCAAACGGGCGGCGGAACGCGAGCGGGCACGGGCTGAAGCATTCGGCATCGGCGGGCGGCATAGCGGCACGGGCGGCCGAGCCCAAGCCCTATTCGCCCGGCATTTCGTCCAGGAAGCCGCGGATCGCGCGCGTCACCGCCTCGGGCCTTTCCCAGGTGACGAAATGGCCCGCATCCCCGATCCGCTCGACGCGCAGGTCTTCGACCAGCTCTTCGAGGCCCTCGAGCTGGACCGGGAGCAGGGCCGCATCCTTCATGCCCCAGACGACCAAAGTCGGCATCGAGACGCGCGGGAAGGGCGCACGCGTCCAGAGCGGAGGCTTCGCCCTTTCCCCAGGCTTCGGCACCTCGATCCTGGACGCCCGGTACCAGTTGATCATCGCGGTGAGCGCGCCCGGCCGCGCCCAATCGTCGAGATAGGCCTGCCGGTCCTCGGGCGAGAGCCGGGTCGCGTCCGCGTGGCTGCCGATGACCTTCTCGAAGAAGGCTTCCAGCCCCATCGCCTTGATCCCCGCCTCCGCCAGCGGGCTGCGGAGCATGTTGATATATTGCGATGCCTCGCGCTGCGCCTCGTCTTCGATCAGACTCCTCTGGAAGAGGAGCGGGTGGGGAGCGTTGACGATCACGAGCCGGCGGATGCGGAACGGATGGGCAAGCGCTGCGAGCCAGGCGGCGGCCCCGCCCCAGTCGTGGCCGACGAGCGTGAAATGCCTCACCTCCAGCGCGTCGGCGAGCGCCATCAGGTCGGCGACGATCTTGTCGACCTGATATTCATCCACTCCATGCGGCTTGTCGGAAGCGGCGAAGCCGCGCTGGTCGGGTGCGACCACCAGATGATCGCGCGACAGGTCCGCGAGCTGGTGCCGCCAGGTGCGGTGCGATTCGGGAAAGCCGTGGAGAAAGATTATCGGCTCGCCCCCACCGCCCAGCCGGACGTTGAGGGTGACGCCGGTTGAAAGCTCGATCCGCTCGGTCTTGAGCGCTGTCACGGATAGCTGACCGTCTTCGGCACTTCGGGAATAGGGATGCGGTCCACCGAATCGCCGGGCACGACCGGGAAGCGCTCCGCCTTCCAATCCTCCCTGGCCTGGTTGATGCGCTCGCGGCTCGACGAGACGAAATTCCACCAGACGTGGCGCGGCCCGTCCATCGGCGCGCCTCCGCACAGCATGACATGGGCGCCGCCTTCGGACCGGAGCGTCGCGGCCATTCCGGGGCGGAGGACGTA
>DATMJS010000074.1:0-10344 GCA_035553755.1 Allosphingosinicella sp. | reverse complement strand
CGGATGGCATTCCGGGTAAGCGGCGACCGAAATTTCGAACGGCGCCACGCGCTTCAGGCCCCCCACCAGCTCGGCGGCATTGGCATAGCCGTCGGGCCGGGCGACGAACTTCTTTCCCTGCTCGGGCGGGTCGCCACGCAGCGCGACGATGTGGCGGATTCCGGCTGCCCAATATTCGCGGGCGACGTCGTCGATCTCGTCCCGGCTCGCCTCGACGCAGGTGAGGTGCGCGGCGGAAGCGAGGGAGGTTTCGCGGGCGATGCGCTCGACCGTCGCGTGGGTGCGCTGCCTAGTCGATCCGCCGGCGCCATAGGTGACCGAGACGAAGCGGGGCTGAAGCGGCTCGAGGGTCTTTACCGACTCCCAGAGCGTCTCTTCCATCTTCTCGGTCTTGGGCGGGAAGAATTCGAACGACACGTCGATGTCGCCGGCGACATCCTCGAAGAGAGGCTTGCCGGAGCGGGCATGTTCGATCGCGGGCGCTTCGGGGCTCATGCGACCACCTTCAGTTTCGAGGCGGACCGCTCGCCGGTCCAGATGGTGACGGTGAGTTCGCCGCCTTCCAGATGCTGGACGACGCGGCCCTGGAGCCCGGCAGCTTTCAGATATTTGAGCATCGTCTCGTCGGCAAAGCCGAGGCGGGTATGCGCGTCGCGGGTGCGAAGCTCCTCCCGCTCGTGCGGAGCGAAGTCTACGATGACCAGGCGTCCGCCCGGCGCGAGCAGGCGCGCGGCTTCGGCAACCGCGGCCTCGGGCTGCTGCGCGTAATGAAGCACCTGGTGGATGATGATCGTGTCCGCCGACCCCTGCGGCAGGGGCAGCGAATACATGTCGCCCTGGCGAAGCTCGGCCGACTGCAAACCCGCCTGGGCGAGCTTGACCCGCGCGAGCCGCAGCATTTCCGGAGAGCGGTCCACGCCCAGCGCAGCGTCGGCGGCCGGGCCGAACAGTTCGATCATCCGCCCGGTGCCCGTGCCGATATCGACGAGGCGGCCGATCGGGCGATCGGCAATTGCACGCGCGATGGCCGCCTCGACTTCGCTCTCCGCGATGTGAAGGGAGCGAAGCTCGTCCCAGTCTGCCGCGTGCGAGGCGAAATAGCGTTCCGCGGCAGCCGCTCGATCGGCGCGGACGGCGGCGAGGCGCGCCGCATCGGCGACGGCCCAGGGATCCTCGCCATCCAATTCGGCCCAGGCGTCCAGCAGCGCGAACAGGGGCTGCACCCGGCCAGCCCTCCCGAGGCTGAGGAAGACCCAGCTTCCTTCCTTGCGGCGCTCGAGAAGGCCCGCATCGATCAGGATCTTCACGTGGCGCGAGACGCGCGGCTGGCTTTGCCCGAGCACCTGGGCGAGTTCGCCCACCGACAGCTCCATCGCCCGCACCAGCGCAAGGATGCGGAGGCGGGTGGGGTCGGACAGGGATTGGAAGAGACCGGGGGAGTTCTGCATCGATTTAAGGATATAAAGATATCTTTATATGCCGGTCAAGGATGATCGGCAGGAATCCCGGCGATTGCCTGTGCAGCCCCTCCTCCGATTCGCTGCACCACCGCAGCCCGACGGCTCTCAGCGCTAAGTTACGGATATGGAACGAGCTTTTCGGCGCCCTCGTCCTACGCTTGCAGACCGACATTTTGCTGATAGAAAAGTTGGTTGAGGGGGATTTATTACTAATCTAGTAGACATTGTTCTGCGCCTCCTCTAAAACCAAGAGGCTGGATCGTCGGAGGGTGACCCTTCGGCACCTCGCCCAGCAGAACCATTGCTCCAACTAGGAGGGAATGCCCGTGAAGAAGATTGCTCTTATCGCTGTCGCGACCCTTGCTCTCGCCGCTTGCGGCGGTGGCAACGAAGGTGAAGCGAACAACACCGCCACCGAAACCACCGATTACAACACCACCACCGAGAACACGACGACGGACGTCAATGCTGCCGCGACCGACGCGCAGAATGCCGCCGACGCCGCACTGGACAATGCCGGCGCCGCCATCGAGAATGCCGGCGAAGCGGTCGAGAACGCCTCGGACACCGTTGCCAGCAACGGCCAGTAAGCTTTTCCAAAAGCTCACTGAAAAGAGGGTCGCGCTCCGGAAGGTGCGCGGCCCTTTTTCTTTTGTAAGGCAAAGCGCTATCTCCTCCCCAGCTTGAGGAGAAATGCGATGAAGGGATTATTGATCACTGCGGCGGCAGCCGCCCTGCTGGCGGCGTGCGGCGGCAATGAGGAAACGACCAACAATAGCGGCGTCACCGCCGATGAAGCGGCAGCCCTCAACGACATGGACAATGTCATGAACGTCGAGCCGGACAGCCTGGTCGCGGTCGACGACAACGGCATGGGCAATGGCGAGGTCTCCTCGGAAGAGATCGCCGAAGCAGCCGAGACGGTGGATACCGGCAACAACGCCGCCAACGCGCAATAATAACGCCGACAAAGAAAAGGCCGGGGAGTCGCCTCCCCGGCCTTTAGTCTTCATTTCGTGTCCCCGCGAAGGCGGGGACCCAGGTCTGGGCTCCCGCCTTCGCGGGAGCACAGGTGGTTGCTTGGGGACTTAGAAGTCCATTCCGCCCATTCCGCCCATGCCGCCCGGCATTCCGCCGCCAGCGGGCTTGTCTTCGGGGAGTTCCGACACCGCCGCTTCGGTGGTGATGAGGAGGCCCGCGACGGACGCGGCGTCCTGGAGCGCGGTGCGGACGACCTTGGTCGGGTCGATCACGCCGGCCTGGACGAGGTTCTCGAAGACTTCGGTCTGGGCGTTGAAGCCCATCGTCTGGTCTTCGCCGTCGATCAGCTTGCCGGAGATGACGGCGCCGTCATGGCCGGCATTCTCGGCGATCTGGCGGATCGGCGCCTGAAGCGCGCGGCGGACGATGTCGATGCCGCGGGTCTGGTCGTCATTGACGCCGGTCATGCCCTGAAGCGCCTTGGTGGCGTAGAGGAGAGCGGTACCGCCGCCGGGTACAATCCCTTCCTCGACCGCAGCGCGGGTCGCGTGGAGAGCGTCGTCGACGCGGTCCTTGCGCTCCTTCACCTCGATCTCGGACGAGCCGCCGACCTTGATCACGGCAACGCCGCCGGCGAGCTTGGCGAGGCGCTCCTGGAGCTTTTCGCGGTCATAGTCGCTGGTGGTGTTCTCGATCTGCTGGCGGATCGCTTCGACGCGGCCCTTGATGTTCTCCTGCTGGCCGGCGCCGTCGACGATCGTCGTGTTCTCTTTGTCGATGGTGACGCGCTTGGCCTGGCCGAGCATGTTCACGGTCACGTTCTCGAGCTTGATGCCGAGATCTTCGGAGATCATCTCGCCATTGGTGAGGATCGCGATGTCCTCGAGCATCGCCTTGCGGCGATCGCCGAAGCCCGGCGCCTTGACGGCCGCGACCTTGAGGCCGCCGCGCAGTTTGTTGACGACGAGCGTGGCGAGCGCCTCGCCCTCGATGTCCTCGGCGATAATCAGCAGCGGACGGCCCGACTGGACCACCGCTTCCAGGATCGGAAGCATCGCCTGCAGGTTCGAAAGCTTCTTCTCGTGGATGAGGATGTAGGGGTCGCTAAGCTCGACCTGCATCTTCTCCGGATTGGTGATGAAGTAAGGCGACAGGTAGCCGCGGTCGAACTGCATGCCTTCGACGACGTCGAGCTCGAACTCGAGGCCCTTGGCCTCCTCGACGGTGATCACGCCTTCCTTGCCGACCTTGTCCATCGCTTCGGCGATCTTCTCGCCGACGACGGTGTCGCCATTGGCCGAGATGATGCCGACCTGGGCGATCTCGTTCGAGCCGCTGACCGGCTTGGAGCGCGCCTTCAGGTCCTCGACCACCTTGGTGACGGCGAGGTCGATGCCGCGCTTGAGGTCCATCGGGTTCATGCCGGCCGCGACGGACTTCATGCCTTCGCGGACGATCGACTGGGCGAGCACGGTGGCGGTGGTGGTGCCGTCGCCGGCGAGGTCGTTGGTCTTTGAAGCCACTTCGCGCAGCATCTGCGCGCCCATATTCTCGAACTTGTCCTTAAGCTCGATCTCCTTGGCGACGGTGACGCCGTCCTTGGTGATGCGCGGGCTGCCGAACGATTTGTCGAGAACCACGTTGCGTCCCTTGGGGCCGAGGGTGACCTTCACCGCGTCGGCGAGAATGTCGACGCCGCGCAGGATCCGCTCACGGGCGTCGCGCGAAAAGCGTACGTCTTTAGCTGCCATGTCTGTTTCCCTTTCTTGAACTTAAACCGGTTGGCGAAGGCGCTTAGGCGGCCTTGCGGGCTTCGGCGGCGCCCTCGATGACGCCGAGGATGTCGCTTTCCTTCATGATGAGGAGATCCTCGCCATTGATGCGAACCTCGGTGCCGGACCACTTGCCGAACAGGATGCGGTCGCCGGCCTGAACGTCGAGCGGAGTGACGGTGCCGTCTTCGGCCTTGGCTCCGCCGCCGACGGCGATCACTTCGCCTTCCTGCGGCTTTTCCTTCGCGGTATCGGGGATGATGATGCCGCCGGCCGTCTTTTCCTCGGCCTCCACGCGGCGAACGAGCACCCGGTCATGCAACGGACGGAAATTCATGCGCGTCACCTTTCTTGTCTGTGCGACAGCCCCCGCTTCTTCAGCCCTTGGGAAACTGCGCCGTTGTTGAACTTTGTTAGCACTCACGTCACGCGAGTGCCAATGGCGCGGATGTAGGCGCTGTTCATCTGGCGTCAAGTCATTCCCGCCGGATTTTTTGTGGAAGTGAGGCCGCGAGTGGGCTAGCGCGAGGCTCGGCTTTGATCGAGGAACGATATGCGGTTTTTAAGGGCGGTTTGGCGGCTGCTGGTCGGGGTCAAGGACGCGCTGGTCCTCCTTTTCATGCTGCTGTTCTTCGGTGCGCTCTATGCGGCTCTCTCGGTAAAACCCTATTCCGGCAGCGTCCGCGAGGGCGCGCTTCTGCTGGATCTCGCCGGTCCAATCGTCGAGCAGCCGGCCTCGGCGGATCCGATCGACGTGCTTACCGGCAGGCCGCTTATCCGCGAATACCGGCTGCGCGACGTTGTTCATGCGCTCGAAACCGCGGCCAAGGACAAACGCGTAAAGGCGGTAGCCCTTGATCTCGATATCTTCATGGGTGGCGGCCAGTCGACGCTCGCAAACGTCGCCGACGCGATGGACACCGTCCGTCGCGCCAATAAGCCGGTAGTCGCCTACGCGACCGCTTATACCGACGACAGCTACCTGCTGGCCGCACATGCGAGCGAAGTGTGGCTGAACCCGATGGGCGGCGTCCTGGTCGCCGGCCCCGGCGGGTCGAACATCTATTATCGCGGCTTGATGGACAAACTGGGCGTCACCGCCAACGTCTACCGCGCGGGCGCCTACAAGGCGGCGGTGGAGCCCTTCACCCGCAACGATATGTCCCCCGAGGCGCGTCAGGCGATGGAGGCGCTGGCGGGGTCGCTCTGGGAAAGCTGGCTGCAGGACGTGCGCCAGGCGCGGCCCAAGGCACAGGCGGCCGCTTATGCCGCTCGGCCTGCAGACATGATCGCGCAGGCGCGCGGCGACATGGCGCGGGCGGCGCTCGCAGCCGGCCTGGTCGACAAGCTCGGCACCCGCGGCGATTTCGAGCGGCGGATGGCGCAGCTGGTCGGCACCGACGACAAGGATGTCCCGGGGAGCTTCAAAAGCAGCTCCTACGACGCCTGGGTCGCCGAAAACCCGGCCGGCGACAGCGCCGGCGAGATCGGCGTCCTCACCGTCGCCGGCAACATCGTCGACGGCGAGGCGGGGCTCGGCACCGCCGGCGCGGAAACGATCGTGGACGCGCTTGAGCAAGGCCTCGAAGGCGGCAATCTGAAAGCGCTGGTGCTGCGAGTGGATTCACCCGGCGGCTCGGCGCTCGCCTCGGAACGCATTCGTCAGGCGGTGCTCGCGGCCAAGTCGAAAGGCCTGCCGGTTGTGGTGTCGATGGGATCGGTGGCGGCGAGCGGAGGCTATTGGATCGCGACCGCGGGCGACAAAATCTATGCAGAACCCTCGACCATCACCGGCTCGATCGGCGTATTCGGCGTCCTGCCTAGCTTCGAGGGCTCGATGGAAAAGCTCGGACTTGGCGCTGACGGCGTCAAGACGACGCCGCTCTCAGGCGAGCCCGACCTCCTGCGCGGCATTGCCCCGGAGGCGGAACGCCTGTTCCAGATGGGCGTCGAAAGCACGTACCGCCGCTTCTTGGCCATCGTGTCGCAGGCACGCAACATGCCCGTCCCGCAGGTCGATCAGATCGCGCAGGGCCGGGTCTGGGCGGGCGGAACCGCACGGCAGCTCCGGCTGGTGGACTCTTTCGGATCGCTGGACGATGCCGTCGCCGAAGCCGCGCGCATGGCAAAGCTCGATCCGGAAGATGTCGAGCCGGTGTTCCTGGAAAAGCAGCCCGACTTCCTGGAGCAGATGTTCCAGACCGCCCAGGGCGGCGGCGCGGAACCCGCGGCGCGCGACATGTTCAGCCGCATCGCCCAGCGCCCCCAGCTGCTGCTGATGCGCGCGCTTGAGGACGTACGCCAGATCATGGCCGGGCCGGCCATCCAGGCGCGCTGCCTCGAATGTCCTTCGTCGTCGATGCCGCGCCGCCGGGAGCAGCCAGCTTCACTGACTGGCTGGTTGTGGGGATTACTGGCGAGATGAGGGTTCGCGCCGCGACTGTCGAAGACGCGGCCGCGATCGCCTCCATCTACGCTCCTTATGTGAAGGGCAGCTCCGTTTCGTTCGAAACAGCCGCGCCGGACGAGGCGGAAATGCGCCGACGAATTGGGGTCGGCGACGGGCTCTACCCCTGGTTCGCCGCCGAGGCCGAGCAGGGGACAGTCATCGGCTATGCCCATGCCGCGCAATTCCGGCCGCGCCCGGCCTATCATTATGCAGTCGAGACCAGCGTCTACCTCGACCCGGCCTATCAGGGCCGCGGAGCTGGAAGGCTGCTCTACCAGGCGCTGCTGGCTACTCTGGAAAAGCAGCGCTTCGTCACCGCGATAGCGGCGATCACCCTCCCCAACGAGGCGAGCGTGCGCTTGCACGAGGCGGTAGGCTTCGCCGCGACGGGGGTCTACCGGCAGGTCGGCTACAAGGGCGGCCGCTGGCTCGACGTGGGCCTGTGGCAGCGCCCGCTGGCGCCCGCGACCAACCCGCCTACCGAACCGGTGAAGCTCGCCGACCTCTAGCGGCGGTAGGCGGGCAGCGCCCACCTTTTGACGATCGCACCAGCCCGAAGCCCGAAGCCCGCCAGTACCGCAATGGCTCCGGCGAGGAGGCCCGGCAGCCCCGCCAGCATCAGCCCGACCATCAGCGCGGCCGAAAGCGCGGCGGCGGTCACGTATAGCTCCGGGCGCATCAGGATCGACGGTTCGCCGGTGAGTACGTCGCGGATGATCCCGCCGACGCAGCCGGTGAGCACGCCCATCGCAATGGCGGGGAGCGGCGCGACTCCATAGGCCAGTCCTTTGGCGGCACCGAAGGTGGAATAAGCGGCGAGACCGACCGCATCGAGCCACAGCAAGGTGTTGCCTTGCCAGATGCGCTGCGGAAGCAGCCACACGGTAAGCGCTGCGGCAAGGCAGATGAAAAGCACCACGTTCTCTTCGATCCAGAAGACCGGCGCGCCGATCAGCAGGTCGCGCACGGTCCCGCCGCCGACGCCGGTGACGACGGCGAAGAAGACGAAGGTGACCAGCGTCTGTCGCTTGGCGGCCGCGACCACCGCGCCCGATAGCGCGAAGACGGCGATGCCGGCATGGTCGAGATAGCCGAGGACCGGCCCGATAATCGCGGCGGGGCCTTGCGGCTCCACTAGACGTGGATCGGCAGCCCGGTGACAGCCATCGCCGCTTCCTTCAATGCCTCCGAATGCGTGGGATGGGCGTGGCAGGTATAGGCGATGTCTTCGCTGGTGGCGCCGAACTCCATTGCCTGCGCGGCCTGGGCGATCATCGTGCCCGCGACCGAAGCGACCATCCAGACGCCGAGCACCCGGTCGCTGCGAGCGTCGGCAACGACCTTTACGAATCCTTCGGGCTCGCGGTTGGTCTTGGCGCGGCTGTTGCCAAGCATCGGGAACTTGCCAATCTTGACCTCGCCAAGCTCGCGCGCCTGCTCCTCGGTGAGGCCCACGCCGGCGATCTCGGGCATGGTATAGACGACGCTGGGGATCACGTCGTGGTTCACGATGCCGACTTGGCCGGTGAGGATTTCGGCCACTGCGATGCCTTCGTCTTCCGCTTTATGGGCGAGCATCGGCCCCGGCGTCACGTCGCCGATCGCGTAAATGCCGTCCACGCCGGTGCGGAAATCATGATCGACCTCGATCTGGCCGCGGTTGTTGACCTTGACGCCCGCCTTTTCGAGCGCGAGCCCTTCGGTGTTCGGGCGCCGGCCGATCGCGACCAGCACGGCATCCGCTTCGATCGTCTCCGCCGCGCCGCCTTTCGCCGGCTCGACCGTCAGCGTTACGCCTTTGCCGTTCCTGTCGGCTTTGGTGACCTTGGTCGAGGTGCGGAATTCGAAACCCTGCTTCTTGAAGATTTTGGCGGCTTCCTTGCGCACGTCGCCGTCCATCCCAGGCAGGATCTGGCCGAGGAACTCGACGACTGTGACTTTCGCCCCTAGGCGCCGCCAGACCGAGCCGAGCTCGAGCCCGATGACGCCGCCGCCGATCACGACCAGATGCTCCGGCACCTTTTCAAGCTCCAGCGCACCGGTGGAATCGACGATCCGCTCCTGATCGATCTCGACGCCCGGAAGCGGCGTGACGGAGGAGCCGGTGGCGATGACTATATTCTTCGCGGTGTAGCTCTGGCCGCCGACGTCGATCGTGTTCTTGCCGGTGAAGCGGCCCTGGCCCTTGAGCCAGGTGACCTTGTTCTTCTTGAACAGGAACTCGACGCCGCCGGTGAGACCTTTCACCGCCTCGCGCCGCCCGGCGTGCATCGCCTCCAGGTCGAGCGCCACGCCTTCGGTCTTCACGCCCCACTTGGCGAGCGTGCCGTGCGCCGCTTCCTCGAACAGCTCGGACGCGTGCAGCAAAGCTTTCGACGGAATGCAGCCGACATTGAGGCAGGTGCCGCCCAGCGTCTCGCGGCTCTCGACGCAGGCGGTCTTGAGCCCGAGCTGCGCCGCCCGGATCGCGGCTACATAGCCGCCCGGCCCAGCGCCAATCACGATGACGTCGAATTCAGTCTCTGCCATTCCAAACTCCGTTCGCCCTGAACCTGTCGAAGGCCTATCTTTCTTTCACCGCCCGAAGATGGGAGGGCTTCGACAAGCTCAGCCCGAACGGTGGTGTTTCTAGAGGTCGATCAAAAGCCGCGTCGGGTCCTCGAGCGCTTCCTTCATGCGGACGAGGAAGGTGACCGCCTCGCGCCCGTCGACCAGGCGGTGGTCGTAGGAAAGCGCGAGGTACATCATCGGCCGGGCGACGATCTCACCGTTCCTCACCACCGGCCGCTCCTCGATCCGGTGCATGCCGAGCACGGCGGACTGCGGCGGGTTGATGATCGGCGTCGACAGCAGCGACCCGAACACGCCGCCGTTGGAGATGGTGAAGGTGCCGCCCTGCATCTCCTCCATGGTGAGCGTGCCCTCTTTGGCGCGCCTGCCGAAATCGGCAATCGTCTTCTCGATTTCGGCGAAGCTCAATTTATCGGCGTTCCGGATCACCGGCACGACCAGCCCCTTGGGCGCGCTGACGGCGATCGAGACGTCGAGATAGTCGTGATAGACAATTTCGTCGCCTTCTATGAAGGCGTTGACCGCCGGGATGTCGCGGGCGGCGAGCGCGGCGGCCTTGACGAAGAAGCCCATGAAACCCAGCCGGATGCCGTGCTTCTTCTCGAACAGATCCTTGTAGCGGCTGCGCGCCTCCATGACGGCGGTCATGTCGACATCGTTGAAGGTCGTTAAGATCGCCGCCGTGTTCTGCGCTTCCTTGAGCCGCGAAGCGATGGTCTGCCGGAGCCGCGTCATGCGCACGCGCTCCTCGCGGCGTTCGCCGGTCGGCGCCGGAACCGAAGGAGCGGGGGCGGGAGTCGGCGGCGGAGCGGGAGCCTTCGCCTTCTCCGTCTTGGCGGCGGCGAGAACGTCGTCCTTGGTGAGGCGGCCGTCCTTGCCGGTGCCCTTGATCTTCGAGGGATCGAGCCCGTGCTCCAGCACCACCCGGCGAACCGCCGGCGACAGCGTCAGATTGGGATGGTCCTCTTCCTCGCCGCCCTCGGCATGCGGGGCCGTGGGATCGCTCTTGAGCGCGGGCGTCTCGGCGGGCCCGGCCGGGTTGACGTCCGATTCCGCCACCGTCGCTTCGGCCGCGGTGGGGGCCGGGGCGGCGGCGGCGCCATTCTCGATG
>DATMJS010000073.1:0-3700 GCA_035553755.1 Allosphingosinicella sp. | reverse complement strand
GGAAGGCCCGGCAACATCCGCCACAAAGCCCGGCGCAAATAGCGTCCAAATCGGTTCGCCGGCCAAGGAGCTCCCCCGCCCCACCGGCAATGTTGACACTCGGGGGCGCGGCTCTTCGCAACGCCCGAAGCAGGCGCTCCCTTCCTTCTTTGCGCGTCTGAACGGTAACCTATGTTGGCAAATTAGTGGGACCCGCGCTCGAACGGATCGGCCATTTAACCGTTGGGCCGGCATGAGACCCGATTATCTGATCTTTCTGCTGGTCCTCATTGGCGCCGTCATCGTGCTGGGTGCTTATCTGCTGCGGCGGAGCGGGCGCATAAGTCCGCGCGCGGTATGGCTGCTGGCGGCGGTCGTGGCGGTCGTCGGAGCGCTGACGATGCTCCTGCCCTATTTCGGCCTGTACGGCGAAGGCTAGCGGCGGCCGCCCTTGCGGTGCAGCCGGCAGGTGCCGGCGGTGATGTCGGTGATCGAGGAGCAGACGAACACATGGTCGTTCGTATTTTCATCGACAATGATCGTCGCGGGCGCCATCGATCCGGGGCTCGGAAGGACGACATAGGTCGCTGCCTGTGCCGAGCCCGCCAAGGCTGCGATCGCGGCTGTCGTCACCAGTTTCTTCAACATGGCCCTGCTCCCCTGATAAGGCCAAAAAGCGCTCGACCTCCTGAACGGCTGATTAATCAGCAGGCGCGCGCCTATGTGACTGTCTTGCTAGCTTTTCCCCAGCGCGAAGAGAAGGGGAAATGACAAGGCAGTCCTTCTTTATCTGACAAACGCGGCTCGTCGCACGTACGGAGACCGGCAAGCGCTGGACGGGGTAGATTTTCGACCAAGGTTCGCGGCGCTTCTGCAAACGGCCCGGTGCGGCCATGTCTCCCCAAAGCCGCTGCTGGTAAAAGAGGGGCAGTATAAATCGAGGGAGGTACTCATGCGCATCCAGCTTTTCGCCATCGCCGCGACTGTCCTCGTCGCCGCCCCCGCAGCCGCTTCGGAGCCCGCCAATCCAGCCCCGCCTGCCGCTGCGGCCGCCTCGTCGGACGCGGCGCCCAAGGCAGAAAAGAAGATCTGCCGGTGGCTCAACAAGAGCGGCACGCGCATGGATGAGAAGGTCTGCCTCACCAAGGCCGAGTGGAAGAAGATCGAGCGCGAAGACTATTGAGCGCTGACAGCGCTAAAGCTTCGGCAGCGTGACTCCGCGCTGGCCCATATATTTGCCGGCGCGGTCAGCATAGCTCGTCTCGCACGGCTCGTTCCCCTGCAGGAACAGGAACTGGCAGGCGCCTTCATTGGCGTAGACCTTGGCCGGAAGCGGCGTGGTGTTGGAGAATTCCAGAGTGACATGCCCTTCCCAGCCCGGTTCCAGCGGGGTCACGTTGACGATGATGCCGCAGCGCGCATAGGTCGACTTGCCGAGGCAGATGACGAGCACGTCGCGCGGCACGCGGAAATATTCGACTGTCCGGGCGAGCGCGAAGCTGTTGGGCGGGATGATGCAGCAGTCGGTCTTGCGGTCGACAAAGCTGTTGGCGGCGAAATCCTTCGGATCGACGAGCGCATTGTCGACATTGGTGAAGATCTTGAACTCGTCCGCGACGCGCGCGTCATAGCCGTAGCTCGACAGGCCGTAGCTGATCGTGCCTTCGCGCCGCTGCCCATCCACGAACGGCTCGATCATGCCGTTCGCTTCCGCTTGTTCGCGGATCCACCGGTCCGACATGATCGCCATCAGCCGCGGCGTCCGGCCAATTCGCGTCCGCCGCAGCCTTCCATCATGCGGCCGCTCAGATAGACCTTCACTCGGTCCTGGTAAGAGCGTCCGCCCGTGCTGCAGGGCGCCTTGCGCGCTTCGACCGAAATGACGGCGGTTCCATCCACCGAATCCCAGCGCCGCACTCCGTTCACGGTCCTCGGCAGCACTCGCCGGTAGGCGTAGCTGCTGAGCCCGCCGTCGGCGCGGCCTCCTTCCGGCCCCAGAGTCAGCACGATCTTGTCGTCGCCGATCGACACCAGCCAAAAAGGATCGTGGCTTATTGCGCCGTATCTGAATTCGTTGACCGGCGCATAGGGAGCCTTGGCGGCCGTGGCGCAGCCGGCGAGCGCGAGCAGGGCGAGCGGGAGAAGCTGCTTCATGACGCGCGAGCTTCCACCAGAATCCCGGCGCGGGCAAGACCCCTCATTTGATGTGGAGCACGCAGATGAGCGTGAACAGCCGGCGTGCGGTGTCGAAATCCATCTCGACCTTGTCCGCCAGGCACTCCCGCAGCAGCTCGGCCGCTTCGTTGTGCACCGAGCGGCGGGCCATGTCGGTCGTCTCGATGCCGTGGGGGGTGTCGGAGCGGACCGCTTTGAAATAGCTGTCGCAAATGGCGAAATAATCGCGGACCGGACGGCGGAAGCGGCCGAGCCCGAGGCGGATCGTCTCCAGCGGCTCGCCAGCCTCGTCCTTGAGATCGATGGCGAGCCGGTCGTCCTCGATGCGGAGCCGGATTCGGAACGGCCCCTCCTGGTCTTTGGGGGCGAAGTGATTGGCTTCAATGAGGTCGAATATCGCGATCCGCCGCTCGCGCTCAATGTCCTCGCTCCGACGGATGATCGTCCGCTCGTCCAGTTCGACCTCGATGATGCGCGGATCAGCCATGGCGAAGCTGTTAGCGGGGGGAGGGCGGCTTATCCACATGCTATCCACTTAAGCGGCCACCGAAAGATTTGCGGGCCGCTAGGAGTTTGGGCGGCGGGGGTTTAGAACCTCCTTCATGGCCAGTCCGCTCACCCTCATCGAATCGACCGCTCCCGAAGCGCCCTCGCTCCCGCAGAATATCGAGGCGGAGGCGGCTCTGCTCGGCGCGCTGATGATCGATAACCGGCTGGCCGAGGACATCCAGCTCAAGCTCCGGCCCGAGCATTTCCACGAGCCGCTCCACGCGCGCATCTACGAAGCGATATTGAAGCTGGTCGACCGCAACATGATCGCCTCGCCGGTCACGCTGCGGCCGATGTTCGAGGCCGATGAGGAGATGAAGGAGCTTGGCGGCCCCGCCTATCTGGCCCAGCTCACCGGCAGCGGCGCCGCGATCATCGGCGCGCGCGACTTTGCCGAACAAATCTACGAGCTGGCGCTGCTTCGAGCGCTGATCGGCGTCGGCCGGAACATGGTCGAGCAGGCTCTCGACACCAGCGAGGACGTCGATCCCAAAAGCCAGATCGAGGATGCCGAAGCGGCGCTCTACCGCGTGGCGGAGGAAGGCGGCGGCGAGAGCTCGGTCAAAAGCTTTGCCCAAGCGACCCGGGTCGCAGTGCAGATGGCCGAAAAGGCGCTCAACACCGGCGGCGGGCTGTCGGGCCTCACCACCGGCTTCGACAGCATCAACGGCAAGACCGGCGGCCTCCACCACAGCGACCTCATCATCCTCGCCGGTCGTCCCGGCATGGGCAAGAGCTCGCTCGCCACCAACATCGCCGTCAATACCGCCAAGCGTTATGTACAGGATCTCGAAGACGGCATTGCGCCAGAGCGTTCCGCGGGAGCCCCGGTCGCCCTCTTCAGCCTGGAAATGTCGTCGGACCAGCTCGCCACCCGTATCCTTTCCGAACAGTCGCGCATCAGCTCGGAAAACCTCCGCATGGGCAAGATCAGCCAGCAGGATTTCCGCAACCTCGCCCGCGCCGCGGCGGAGCTGGAGAATCTGCCGCTCTATAT
>DATMJS010000072.1:0-12449 GCA_035553755.1 Allosphingosinicella sp. | reverse complement strand
CAGCTGCGCGCCGGCGGCGCTCGCCGCGAGCAGGGCGAGCGCTCCTACCGCCATTGTTCGAAATCGTCGGCTGGGCCACATAGCGGCACCTCCTGTACAGATTTTTTCTTGCTGCGGGATGAAACGTACCGGAGCATCCGTTTCCTCCACGAACATGGGAGACTGCCGGTTGCAGGCTTTCGAACGCGAGTTGCTGACGCTGCTGCCCAGGCTGCGGCGCTTCGCCCGGTCGTTGGCCCGCGACGCGGCCGACGCCGACGATCTGTGTCAGGCCGCTCTCGAGCGCGCCCTGAAGGCACGCGAGCAATGGCAGCCGGGAACGAGATTGGACGCATGGATGTACCGGATCATTCGCAACAGCTGGATCGATGAAATCCGCGCCCGGACTCGAAGGGGGCAGACCTTCCTGGCCGAGGAAGCGGGCTCCTGCGTCGGCGCCGAGAGCGACGCCGACACTTGGATGGAGCTCCACGACGTCGACCGGGCGATGGCGGAGATCCCCGCCGAGCAGCGCGAAGTGATCGCGCTCGTTCTCGTCGAAGGGCTCGCCTACCGCGAGGCCGCGGAAATACTGGAAATACCGATCGGGACGTTGACCTCGCGGCTGACGCGCGGGCGGCAGGCGCTGGCAAGGAGGCTGGAGGCGGCATGATGATAGACGAAGAGAAGCTGATGGCCTTTGCCGATGGCGAGCTTCATGGCGCCGAGCGTGCGGCGGTCGAGCAGGCGCTGGAGACGGACGCAGCCTTGCGCGGCCGGCTCGAAGCGCAAAGGCGGCTGCGGGCGACGCTGTCCGGCCATTACGGGCCGGTGGCGGGCGAGGAGGTGCCGGAGCGGCTGCTCGCCTTGTTGGGAGCCGCCAAGCCGGAGAATGTTCCCTCGCTGAGCGCCGCTCGGGAGCGGCGGAAGCCGATCCGGCGTCCGGCCTGGCGCAATCTGGGTGCCATCGCGGCGACGCTGGCGGTCGGAATCGTCGCCGGGCAGCTTGTTCCTTCGAGCGCTCCTATCGGAGTCGAGGACGGCAGGCTCGTCGCCCAGGGCGAGCTTGCCGCCGCACTGGAGACGCAGCTTGCTTCGGCGCAGACGCCGGAGACGGCCACCCGCATCGGCATCACCTTCGCGGATCGGCAGGGCCGCGCCTGCCGGACCTTCGATGCCGCAGCCGCGAGCGGCCTCGCCTGCCGGGAGGACGGCACATGGTCGGTGCTGATGACCGGCCCGGGCCGTAATGCCGCGGCGACCGAATACCGCCAGGCGGGATCCCCGCTGGTGCTGCAGGCGGCGCAGGAAATGATGGCCGGGGAACCGCTCGACGCGGCGGGCGAGCGGGCGGCGATTGACGCCGGCTGGAAAATTTCCGGGAGCACGGATTAAAGCCGCGGCGACGCCCGTTACCCTCGAAAACCGTATCGAGGGAGGAACTATGCGTCACTCGTTCATTCTTGCGGCGGGAGCCGCCGCCCTTGCATCGCCGCTTGCCGCCCAGGTTTCGGACCGGCCTGCGCCCGCTCGCGCGAGTTCCGGCGGTCCCGGCACCGAATTTTCAATTGGGGCCGGGTACAAGGAAGGCGACTATGGAACCGGCGAGCGTATCGAGACGCTTTCGCTTCCCGTCGGGCTGCGCGCATCGGCCGGCTCCTTCCAGTTCAGCGCGACCCTTCCCTATGTCCGTATCGACTCGCCCGGCAATGTGGTCGGCGGCGGCGGACTGCTGGGGCTGCCGATCATCATCGATCCGACGCAGCCGGCCGCCCGCCAGCGCCGCTCGGGGCTCGGCGACTTGCGCCTCGGGGCGGCTTACACCGTACCGAGCGAGAGCATCGGCCTTACCTTCTCCACCGAAGTCAAGGTCCCGACCGCCTCGGCCGCCAAAGGCCTCGGCACCGGCGAAATGGATTATGCGGTGGGCGCCGAGCTTTCGAGAACCGTCGGCCAGGTGACCCCGTTCGCCGGCATCGCCTATACTCTGCCGGGCGATCCCGAAGGCTATGACCTTCGCAACAGCCTCTCCGCCCGCGCGGGCGCGGCGCTGCAAATGAGCCCCACGGTTCGCGGCCATGTCAGCTACGGCTTCGCCCAGAGCGTCAGCCCGCTGGTGCCGGACGAGCAACAGGTGGCGGCAGGCCTCAATGCCAGCCTGTCGCAGCGTCTGTCGCTGGGTCTTTATGGATCGGCAGGACTCTCGGAAGGAGCGCCCGACATAGGCGCCGGCCTCCAGCTCGGCTTCCGCATCCGCTGATCGCACTCCGACGCCGGCTGCCGGCTTTCAGCCCCGCCTCCTCAGCCTCCGAACTGCATCAGGATAAGTCCCCCCGCCAGCGCCAGCGCAGCGATGAGGCGCCGGCGCCCGAAGCTCTCGCCGAGGAAGGCGGTGCCCATCAGTGCGGCGAACACCACCGAGGTTTCGCGCAGCGCTGAAACCTTCGCCGTTTCGATGAAGCTGAAGGCGTAGAGGGCGGCGCCGAAGGATAGGATCGACAGCGCCCCCGCCGCCACGCCGTAGTGCCATTTCATCGCCACCGCCTCGGCGAAGGCGTTACGCCGGACCAGCAATGCCGTCGTGGTGATCAGGATGAAGTCGAGCAGGAACAGCCAGACGATGAAGGTCAGCGGATCGGGCGCGATCCGCACTCCGCGAGCGTCGGCGACATTGTAGAGCGAAATGCCGACCGCGGTCGCCGCCGCCCAGGCAAGCGCCGCCCGGTCGGGATGATTGCGCAGCGCCACTCCCTTGGGCGGCAGGGCGAAGGCGGCGACCGCCAGCGTCGCAAGGATGAGCCCCGCCCAGGCGAGCGGGGCCAGCATCTCCCGGAGCAGCAGCATCGCCGCCAGCGCGGTCAGCAGCGGCGCCGCTCCGCGCATCACCGGGAAGACCAGCGACAGGTCGCCCCGCTGCATCGCCTTCACCAGGCACAATTGGTAGAGGAAATGCGCCGGCATCGCGACCAGCAACGCCTCCCAGGTCGCCCCGTCCGGTGCCGGCACGAAGAAGGCCGCGGGCAGGATCAATATGGCCGCGCTCACCGACAGCACCGCGCGCCCGACGAGGATGTCCGTCCCCATCTTCACCGACATGTTGGCCGCCGCCAGAGTCACCGCGGAGAAAAGTCCGAGGCAGATGGCGAGGAGGCTGTCGCTCAGAGCAGCGCCGCCTGCCAGACGCGGAGGTCGAAGCCGACGAGGAGCGCGCCGTCCGCCTCCATCACCGGCCGCTTGATCATCGACGGCTGCGCCTTCATCAGCGCCACCGCCCGGTCTTCGTCCAGGCCCGCCTTGTCCGGGTCCGGCAGCTTGCGGAAGGTGGTGCCGGCACGATTGAGCAGCTTCTCCCAGCCCGCCTCGGCCGCCCAGCGCCGCAGCCGCGCCTCGTCGATGCCCGCGCTCTTGTAATCGTGGAAACGGTAAGCGACGCCATTCTCATCGAGCCACGCCCGCGCCTTCTTCATCGTGTCGCAGTTGCTGATGCCGTAGAGGGTGGCGGCCACGCTCACTCCCACTCGATCGTGCCGGGCGGCTTCGAAGTATAATCGTAAACCACCCGGTTGATGCCGCGCACCTCGTTGATGATGCGGGTGGCGGTGCGGCTCAAAAAGGCCGCGTCGAACGGGTAGATGTCGGCGGTCATGCCGTCGGTCGAGGTCACCGCTCGGAGCGCGCAGACGCTGTCATAGGTGCGATGATCGCCCATCACGCCGACGGTGCGCACCGGCAGCAGCACCGCGAAAGCCTGCCAGATGGCGTCGTAAAGGCCGGCGTTCCTGATCTCCTCGAGGTAGATGGCGTCGGCCTTGCGGAGGATGTCGCAGCGCTCCTTCGTAACCTCGCCCGGAATGCGGATCGCAAGTCCCGGCCCCGGGAACGGATGGCGGCCCACGAACGCCTCCGGGAGCCCCAGCTCCTTCCCGAGCTCGCGCACCTCGTCCTTGAAGAGTTCGCGCAGCGGCTCGACCAGCTTCATGTTCATGCGCTCGGGGAGGCCGCCGACATTATGGTGGCTCTTGATCGTCACAGAAGGTCCGCCGGTGAAGCTCACGCTCTCGATCACGTCGGGATAGAGCGTCCCCTGCGCGAGGAAATCGGCGCCGCCGATCTTCTTCGCCTCCTCCTCGAATATGTCGATGAAGGTCTTGCCGATGAACTTGCGCTTGGCCTCGGGGTCGGTGACGCCGGCGAGGCCATCGAGGAACAACTGCTCGGCGTCCACGTGGACCAGCGGTATATTGTAGGAATTGCGGAAGAGGCTGACCACCTGCTCGGCCTCTCCCTGCCGCATCAGGCCATGATCGACGAACACGCAGGTCAATTGCTCGCCGATAGCCTCGTGGATCAGCACCGCGGCGACAGCGCTGTCGACTCCGCCGGAAAGGCCGCAGATCACCCTGCCCTTCCCCACCTGCGCGCGGATTTCGGCGATCTTGGCCTCGCGGAACTCGGCCATGGTCCAGTCGCCGGGAAGGCCGCAGACATGGCGCACGAAATTGGCGAGCAACTTGCCGCCGTCCGGCGTGTGGACGACTTCGGGGTGGAACATCAGGCTGTAGAAGCGTCGCGCCTCGTCAACGGCGATCGCATAAGGCGCGCCTTCCGATCGGGCGACCACCTTGAAGCCTTCGGGAAGCGCCTCGACCCGGTCGCCATGGCTCATCCACACCTGGTGGAGCTCGCCGGGTTTCCAGAGGCCGTCGAACAGCGACGAATCCTCCATGATCTCGATGAAGGCGCGGCCGAACTCGCGGCTTTCCGACGGCGCGACCCGGCCGCCCAGCTGATGCGCCATGGTCTGCTGGCCGTAGCAGATGGCGAGGATCGGGAGCCCCGTGTCGAAGAAATGCTGCGGTGCTCGGGGGCTGTCGTCCCACATCACCGAGGAAGGACCACCTGACAGGATGATGCCCTTCGGCCGCAGGCGCCTGAACGCTTCATCGGCCGCGTTGAACGGCGCGATCTCGCTATAGACGCCGGCTTCGCGCACCCGCCGCGCGATGAGTTGGGTCACCTGGCTCCCGAAATCGACGATGAGGATGCAGTCGGAGGGCTGGACGGTCATGGAGTCTCGCGCACGAAAATATGCGCGCGAGCCCTAGGGCCCGCGCGCATGACTGTCCAGCAAACGCGGCCTGCCTCCTACATCGCGGCAGGCCCGTCAGGGCGCTTAGGCGCGCTTGGTGTCGAAATCCGTGATCCGGCCGTCCTGGCGCGCCTTGCAGCTGAAGCTGCGGCGCTCGCTGTAATTGTCGAGACGCTCATAGCCGCGATTATAGGTGCCGTAGCCGCTATTATAGTTGCCGGCATCGATCACTCCGCGCACTCGGTAGCTGGAGCTGCCGCTGCGGTCGACGTCGGTGACGCTGACCCGGCCGCCATAGCGCTGCGCCTGAAAGGCGCAGGCGTCGACCGCCAGCTGCTCGCCATAAGCGTAGCGATTGCCGTGGGCGTAGTTGCCGTAGCCGCCCTCATATACCCGGCCGCCATAGCCCCCGCCGCGCACGGCGTTGGTGAGGACGCCGACCGCGGCAGCGGCAGCGCCGGCAATGGCGACGCCGCGGACGATGTCGCCGACATCAATGCCGTCGCGGTCATAGCGGTCGCGATACTGCGCCTGGGCCGGCGCCGCCGCGGTAAGGGTGACGAGGGCGGCAGCGGCAACGCCGGTCATCGTCTTCGATAGCTTTTTCATGCAAACCTCCTGCTCGCCCTCGATTCGGGCATGTTGTCAGCATCTTACGCCGAAGCCCTTGACCCTGCGCTGAACCACGCTGTCGGCTGAGGTTCAGCTTGTTTCGCCCGCTCTTCGTACGGGGGTGCCAAGCGGCAGCGCTTCGATTATGCAGTCAGAGGGAGACTCGGGGGGCAAGTGATTGTGGACATGGCGAAACTGCTGAGCGAGCCCTCGCCCGACAGCGAAGAGCTGCGTCTCCTCACCGACGCCCTTCCAGCGCTGATTTCCTATGTCGATGCCGGGCAACGCTACCGCTTCGTCAACCGCGCCTATAGCGAATGGTTCGGCCACAGCCGCGAGGAGATTCAGGGCCGGCACATGCGCGAGGTTCTCGGCGAAGCGGCCTACGCAAAGCTTCGCCCCAGCATCGAAAGCGCGCTCGCCGGCCGGAAGGTCAGCTTCGAAGGCACCGTCCCCTATCCAAACGGTGAAATGCGGCACATCCACGCCGATTACATCCCCCGCACGGCTCCCGGCGGGTCGGTCGAGGGATTTTACGTTCTTGTTTCCGACGCAAGCGAGCGCAAGCGCGCCGAAACCGCGCTCCGGGAGAGCGAGGAGCGCTTCCGCATGGTCGCCGACAGCGCGCCGGTGCTGATCTGGATGTCGGGCACCGACAAAGGGATGGTCTGGGCCAACAAGGCATGGCTCGACCATACGGGGCGGCCGATCGAGGCGGAGCTCGGCGAAGGCTGGCTGGAAAACGTCCACCCTGACGACTTGCCGGCGCTTGCCGCCTGCGCAGAGGCGTTCGAGGCCCGGCGGCCGTTTCGGACCGAGTTCCGGCTGCGCCGGCACGACGGGGCCTGGCGCTGGATGGAAGACAGGGGGGTGCCCCGCTTCGATTCAGACGGCGCCTTCCTCGGCTTCATCGGCAGCTGCCTCGACATCACCGACCGCCGCGAAGCCGAAGCCAAACTGCAGGAAAGCGAGCAGCGCTTCCGGCTGATCGCGGATTCGGCTCCCGTTCCGATGTGGGTGACTCAGCTCGACCGCAAGCGCGGCTTCGTCAACCGCGCCTATGTCGATTTCCTCGGCGTCAGCTATGAAGAGGCAGTCCACTTCGACTGGCGAACGATCATCCACCCGGACGACAGGGACCGCATACTTGCCGAATCCGTGGCAGGCGAAGCGACGATGAAGGCCTTCGTGCTGGAAGGCCGCTACCGGCGCGCTGACGGCGAATGGCGCTGGCTCCGCTCCACCTCGCAGCCGCGCTTCGGGCCAAGCGGCGAGCATATCGGCTTCATCGGCGTCGCCCACGACATAACCGAAGCCAAGCGCGCCGAAGCCGCGCTCAAGGAGAGCGAGGAGCGTTACCGCACCATCTTCGAGCAGGCGCACGATTATATCATCACCGCCGACCTCAACTTCGTCGCCACCGCGGTGAACCCGGCGGTGACGGCGGCGCTCGGCTATTCGGGGGACGAGCTGGTCGGCCGCTCCTTCAAGGAATTCCTCGATCCGGACGAGTATGAGCAGGCGAAGATCATGCTCCAGAAGAAGCTGCGCGAGGGCGGCACCACCCGCTATACCATCACCGTCAGGGCGCGCGACGGGCGCCGGCTCATCTGGGAAATCAATTCGCAGCTCATCACGGATTCGTCGGGTCGGCCGGTCGCGCTGAACGCGATCGGCCGCGACGTCACCGAGCAGCGCCGGGCCGAGCAGCATCTCCGACTGATGGTCGACGAACTGAACCACCGGGTGAAGAACACGCTCGCCATCGTCCAGGGTATTGCCCACCAGAGCTTCAGGAACGAAGCCATCCCGCCCGAAACGCGCCTTGCATTCGAGGGGCGGCTGGAGGCGCTGTCCGTCGCCCACAATCTCCTGACCCGCGAAAACTGGGAGTCGGCGGACCTGCGCGACGTGGTGGCGGGCGCGCTCGGGGTCCATGACGACACCTCGGGCCGCTTCACCATCGGCGGGCCCGAGCTTCGGCTGGAGCCCAAGACCGCGGTAACCATCGCCATGGCGCTGCACGAGCTCGCGACCAACGCTACCAAATATGGCGCCTTATCGACGGACAAAGGCAAGGTGGCCGTCGAATGGCGCGTTTCCGACGGCCCCGAGCCGCGGCTTCACATATGCTGGGAAGAGAAGGACGGGCCGGCCGTCCAGCCGCCCGCGCGCCGCGGCTTCGGCTCGCGAATGATCGAGCGGGCATTGGCGGGCGGCGCCCTGGAGCTCGCCCGCCTCGACTTCCGCTGCGAAGGGCTGGTCTGCGAGATCGACGCTCCACTTCCGGCTGCCTCCACCGGCGACAGGGGGCGCCCCGGCTAGTCCGGCGCACGCCCCCGCCTTCATCCTCGCACAAATTTCCGGAGCGGCGGCAGCGGCATTGTTCGGAGGCTGGCTGTTCGGCGGGCCTGTTGAACAGGCGGAGTGAACGATCAGAAGCGCCTCGCCCAGGCCGCGAAAGCAGCGAGGAATTGCCCCAGGAAGCGGCGGGTGACTTCGTCGGTGAGCCGCCCTTCGGAGTCGAACTTCTCATGCGCCTTGAACAGCAGCAGCTCCGGCTGGGGCATGCAGAAGCTGTTGGTGAATTCGAACGCCTGGCGGAGCTGGCTTTGGCCTCGCGCGGTGCCGGTGATGCCGGGCGAGGCGCCCATGATCGCCACCGGCTTGCCGTTTAGCGCCGCCTGTCGCGGCGGCCGCGATGCCCAGTCGACCGCGTTCTTCATCACTGCCGGAACGCCATGATTATATTCGGGCGTCGCCAGCAGCACCCCGTCGGCTTCACGGATCGCCTCTTTCATCGCCGCGACCGCCTCGGGATCGCCCTCCGCCTCGACGTCGCCATTGTAGAGCGGTACTCCGGCAAGGTCGAAAATCTCGATACCCATGTCCGCCGGCGCCAGCTCCTTCGCCGCGCGCAGCAGCGCTTTGTTGTAGGAATCCCGCCTAAGGCTGCCGGCGATGCCGAGGATGCGCAGGGTGTCCGCCATGCAGGGGTTCTATCATGAATCCCGCCCGGCGGCACGGCCCATGCAAGTGCCCGTTCAGGAAGCTTTTGCTATGCGGCGCGGCGGTGCTAAGCCGGCACCTTTCATATCCTTTCGAAAGCGAACGCGATGCGCCTTGCCTTCAGCCTGCTGCTCCTCTCCACCGCCGCCTGCGCCGCCGTGCCGCCCCCGGCTGTCGAAAGCGCGCCCGCGCCTGCGGCCAGGGCCGCCGCTCCGAGGCTCGCTTATCCCGAGACGCGCCGGATGGATCTGGTCGAGACGCAGTTCGGAGTGCCGGTCGCCGACCCCTATCGCTGGCTCGAGAATGACGTGCGCGAGGACCCCGAGGTGCGCCAGTGGGTGACCGCGCAGAACGAGGTCACCAACGCCTATCTCGCCACCTTGCCCGAACGCGCCGCCTTCAAGGAGCGGATGACCCAGCTCTACAATTTCGCGCGCTACGGAATCCCCGAAAAGGCGGGTAACCGCTATTTCTATTCATTGAACAACGGCCTTCAGAACCAGTCGGTTCTCTATGTGCGCGAGGGGCTGAACGGCCAGCCGCGCATGCTGATCGATCCCAATGCCTGGTCGCAGGACCAGGCGACCGCGCTCGCCGAATGGGTGCCGTCCAAGGACGGCAAGCGCGTCCTCTATTCGATCCAGGAGGGCGGCACCGACTGGCGCGTCGTGCGGGTCCTCGATGTCGATACCGGCCGAGTGCTCGACGACGAGGTGAAATGGGTCAAATTCTCCGCGCTCGACTGGGCGAAGGACGGGTCGGGCTTTTACTATTCGCGCTTCCCGGAGCCCCGGGCCGGACAGCAGTTCCAGTCCCTCAACGAGCAGCAGGCGGTCTATTTCCATCGCGTCGGAACGCCGCAGAGCCAGGACCGGCTGGTCTTCTCCCAGCCCGACCGCCCCAAGCTCAGCAACACCGCCGAGGTTTCGGACGACGGCCGCTGGCTGATCGTCACTTCGGACGAGGGCACCGAGGCGCGCCACGACATCACCCTCATCGACCTCACCCGGCCGAACGCGGCGCCGAAGCGCTTCATCACCGGCCTCGAGCATGACTGGCAATATATCGGCAACCAGGGCTCGACCTTCTACTGGGTCACCAACCGCGGCGCGCCGCGCCTCCGCATCGTCTCGACCGACATCAACCGCCCCTTCACCGAGCTTAAGGAGATCGTTCCGCAGGACGAGGCCACGCTCGGCCGCGCCTCGATCGTCGGCAGGCAGCTCATCGCCTCCTATCTCGACGATGCCAAGACCGAGGTCCGCACCTTCACGCTCGACGGCAGGCGCATCGGCACGGTGACTCTGCCCGGCATCGGCACCGCCTCGGGCTTTTCGGGCGACGCCAGCGACAGCGAGACCTTTTTCTCCTTCGCCAGCTTCAACACGCCCGCGGCGATCTACCGCTACGACAGCGCGACCGGCCGGACCTCGGTCTTCGCGCAGCCGCAGCTCGCCTTCGATCCCGCCCAATATGAAGTGAGCCAGCGCTTCTACGCGTCAAAGGACGGCACTCGGATCCCGATGTTCCTCATCCACCGCAAGGACGTCGCGCTCACCAACCAGCCGACCCTGCTCTACGGCTATGGCGGCTTCAACGCGCCCGAGCTGCCGCGCTTCCAGCCCAAATGGATGACCTGGATCGACATGGGCGGAGTGCTCGCGGTCGCCAACATCCGCGGCGGCGGCGAATATGGCAAGGCCTGGCACGACGCCGGCCGGCTCGCCAACAAGCAGAATGTGTTCGACGATTTCATCGCCGCGGGCGAATATCTGATCGCGCAAGGCATCACCTCGAAGCAGAAGCTCGCCATCGAGGGCCGCTCCAACGGCGGCCTCCTCGTCGGCGCCGTCCTCAACCAGCGCCCCGACCTGTTCGCCGCCGCCCTGCCGACGGTGGGCGTGATGGACATGCTCCGCTTCGACCGCTTCACCGCCGGCCGCTACTGGGTCGACGATTACGGCTACCCCAACCGCGAGGCGGATTTCCGCGTGCTCTACGCCTATTCGCCCTACCACAATGTCAGGCCGGGGGTGGATTATCCGCCGATCCTGGTGACGACGGCCGACACCGACGACCGCGTCGTGCCGGGGCACAGCTTCAAATATATCGCCGCGCTCCAGCACGCCAATCCCAATGGCGATCCGCACCTGATCCGCATCGAGACCCGCGCCGGCCACGGCTCGGGCAAGCCGACCGACAAGCAGATCGAGGAATATACCGACATGTACGCCTTCATCGCGCACCATACGGGGCTGAAGCCGCGCCCCTGATCCGGCGCGGAACCTGATCCGCTTTAGCTACAAAGCTCTCGACTTCCTCGGGCTTTACAGGCACCTTCGCTTTTACGGCCTTCGGGGGGAGGTGGGGGAATGCGGATCGAGATCAATTGCGCTGCTTGCGGCAACAACCGCTTCTCGTTTCGCGGCGACCTCAACGACGACAGCGTCATCGCCTGCCAGGATTGCGGCCACGTCATCGGCACCGTCGCGGAGCTCAAGGAGCGCGTCGCCGAGGAAGTGCTGAGCCGCGCGCCCAGGCCGAAGCGAGGCTAGCTCCAGACAAAAAAAGGCCGCCCCCCGGGGGCGGCCCTTGTTCTTCAACCGGCCGGAAGCACCGCTTCCGGACGATGTCAGGCGGCTTCCGCCTCGAATTCGTCCTGGTTCATCACCGGCCCGGAATCCTGCCCCTTCGCCGCCACGTCGCGGTCGACCAGCTCGATGATGGCGATCGGCGCGGCGTCGGAGGCGCGGAGGCCCGCCTTGATGATCCGCGTATAGCCGCCGTTGCGGTCCGCATAGCGCGGCGCCAGCACGTCGAACAGCTTGGTGAGCTGCGTCTCGTCCATCAGCCGCGCATGCGCCAGCCGGCGGTTCGAAAGCCCGCCCTTCTTGGCGAGCGTGATGAGCTTCTCGACATAGGGGCGAAGCTCCTTCGCCTTGGCGGTGGTGGTGGTGATCTGCTCATGCTTGATGAGCGCGGCCGCCATGTTGCGGAACAGGGCCGCCCGGTGGCTGGAGGTACGCTGCAGCTTGCGGCCGCCGACGCGATGACGCATGTCTTCTTCCTTCGTTCGTTCGTACGGGGTCCGTGCAAGGTAACCCCGGCCAGGCGGTCGAAACGGGGGACTGCCCAAACCCCTCAAGCTCCCAAGCGGCTTCCGGGGGAAGGCGCGACGAGCGAAGCAAAAAAGCGGACCAGCGGCCCGCCCTTGCGTGCGCTCCTAGAGCGGACAAACTGTCCGAAGTCAAGACACTCGCGGAATCCGGCGCCGCCCCGCTCAAGGTCCCGGTTCACAGCACCCGGATTCGCGGCTCCGCCTTCGGCTTGCCGAGCAGCAGCTCGGTCATCGCCCAGACCATCGCGTCCGCCCGGTCGGGGCTCCTTCCCGGCCCGTGATAGGAGCCGTCCCAGCTCAGCCCCGCCAGCTCGTCCTCGAGCTCCGGGAAGCGCCCCGCGAGCCTGGCCCTGCCGCTTTCGAACAAGGTCGCGACCGGCGCCGCCCGCGCCGCCTTTCCTTCCGCCGCATGGACGAGCCGCACCGGCAGGGTCACTCCCGCGCCGCGAAGCACCGTTTCGACCATCCGCCCGCCATTGTTCGCCTCCGCGACCACCCTCACCGCTCCATGCGTCTCCGCCGCCGCTGCGACCTTGCGCGCCCAGCCTTCGGGCGAAAGCCCCGCCACGCTGTGATCCCCGAGCACGCAGCCGGCGCCGTCGCGGTCCAGCCCCACCGCCACGATTCCGCAAGCGTCCCCGC
>DATMJS010000071.1:0-2536 GCA_035553755.1 Allosphingosinicella sp. | reverse complement strand
TTCCTTCACCGTGCGCAAGATCAGCTTCGGCGAAGGCGTTGAGCGTGTCTTCCCGCTCTACTCTCCGAATATCGATTCTATCGAGGTGGTGCGCCGCGGCTCTCGCCGGATGGCCGCTACGCTTCGCTGCTCCGCAACCGGCCGACCGACCAGGACCGCTACGATTTGTGGGCAGTCGACACCGCGACAGGCGAGGCGCGGATGCTGGTCGATTCCGAGAAGCTCGGGACGGGCGCGGAATTGTCCGAGGCCGAGAAGATGCGCCGCGAGCGTGCACGGGTGAGCGGGACGCGCGGCATCGTCGCTTATGATTGGGCGCCCGACGGACGCTCGATCCTGGTGCCGCTGGACGGGGACCTCTATCTCGCCGGGCTCGACGGCAATGTCCGCCGCCTCACCGAAACCGAGCAAACCGAGGTTGACGCGCAGGTGTCGGAGGCCGGCCGTTACGTCTCGTTCGTACGCGACCAGAATCTGTTCGTTGCCGATGTCGCGACCGGCCATGCTCGGCAGCTGACCAGCGACGGCGGCGGCACGCTCAGCTGGGGATCGGCCGAGTTCGTCGCTCAGGAGGAAATGGACCGCCATACCGGCCACTGGTGGTCTCCGGACGATCGCCTCATTGCCGTCGCGCGAGTTGACGAGAGCCCGGTCAAAACCGTCACCCGGGCCGCGATCGGCGCCGATGGGACGCGCGTGTTCGAGCAGCGCTACCCGCTGGCCGGCACCGCCAACGCGCTGGTCGACCTCTACGTGATGGCGCCGGACGGCTCCAATCGTGTGAAGGTTGACCTTGGACCCAACCCCGACATCTATCTCGCCCGTGTGCACTGGACCCGCGACGGCAGCCGCCTTCTCGTACAGCGCCAGAGCCGCGACCAGAAGCGCCTCGATCTGCTCAGCGTCGATCCCGCCACCGGCCGCTCCACCATCCTCCTCACCGAAACCTCCAAGACTTGGGTGAACCTCCACGACAATATGAAGTCCCTCAAGGACGGCAGCCTCACCTGGTCTTCGGAACGCTCGGGCTTCAACCACCTCTACCGCTGGAACAGGGGCAAGCTGACGCAGCTCACCCGCGGCAATTGGGAAGTGTTCGACCTCAAGGGCGTCGACGAGGCGAAACGGCGCATCTACTTCACCGGCGGTCTTGACAACCCGGACGAGACCCACCTCTATTGGGTGAGCTACGACAAGCCCGGCAAGCCGGTGCGCGTGACCGAGCCCGGCTGGACCAACAGCGCCGATATGGACGAGAATGCCAGCCGGGCGCTCGTCTTCCGCTCCAATCCCAATCAGCCGCCGCAGGTGCTGCTGGCGGACGCCTCGGGCAAAAGGCTCGCCTGGATCGAGGAGAACCGGCTCGACGCCTCGCATCCCTACTTTCCTTACCTCGACAGCCACGAAAGGCCGGTCTTCGGCACCCTCAAGGCAGCCGACGGCAAGACCGACATTCCCTACAAGATGCTGTCGCCCAAGCGTGAGCCGGGCAAGCGCTATCCGGTGTTCGTCGAGGTCTATGCCGGCCCCTCGGGCGGGCAGGTGACGCGCGGTTGGACCAAGCCGCTCCACCAATATCTGGTGGACCGCGGCTGGATCGTCTTTTCGGTCGACGGGCGCGGCACGCCCCGGCGCGGCCGCGAATTCGCCGACCAACTCTACCTGAAGCTCGGCTCGGTGGAGGTCGAGGACCAGCTGGCGGGCGTCGACTGGCTGAAGGCCCAGCCTTTCGTCGATCCGGACAAGATCGCGGTCTATGGCTGGTCCTATGGCGGCTATATGGTGCTGAAGCTGCTCGAGGAGAAGCAGGGGGCCTATGCGGCGGGCGTGTCGGGTGCGCCGGTTACGAAATGGGGCCTTTACGACACCCATTATACGGAGCGCTTCCTCGGCAACCCATCGATCGACCCCAAGCCCTATGAGCAGGCCGACGTCATTGAGGCCGCCGACAAGATCAGCGACCCTTTGCTCCTCATCCACGGCATGGCGGACGACAATGTCGTGTTCGAGAATTCGACCGCGCTTATCGCCCGCCTGCAGGCGAAGAGCGTTCCTTTCGAGCTGATGGTCTATCCGGGCATGACCCACCGCATTTCGGGCGAAGGGCCGCAGATCCACCAGTGGCGGACGATCGAGAATTTCCTCGACCGCACCGTGCGCTCGGGGACCCGGTAGAAGCTCATACGTTGTAAAGAGGCTGCTCCCACCTACCTCGTGGGGCAATCGTTCAGGAGTGCTTTATGGGTTATCGAATCGCCGTCGTCGGCGCGACGGGCAATGTCGGGCGGGAGATGCTCAACATCCTCGCCGAACGTGAGTTTCCCGCCGACGAGGTGGCGGTCCTCGCCTCCGCCCGTTCGACCGGCGACGAGATCGAATATGGCGAGACCGGCCGGATGCTCCGCGTGCGCAATATCGAACATTTCGACTTTGCCGGCTACGACATGGCCTTGTTCGCCTGCGGCTCCGACGCTTCCAAAATCTATGCGCCAAAGGCCGCGGCGGCCGGCTGCACCGTCATCGACAACAGCTCGCT
>DATMJS010000070.1:0-8218 GCA_035553755.1 Allosphingosinicella sp. | reverse complement strand
CTTTCCGCCCTTGGCTTCAAGCCCGGCGAACGCCTTTTGCAGCTGTGCGGCGGCGTCATTGTCGATCACCGGCCCCATGAACGGAGCGGGCCTCGCGTGGGGATGGTCGACGATCAGCCGCCCGGCAAGCTTGCGGATAGCGTGGATCAGCTTCTCATGCTTGCCGTCATGGACGATCAGCCGCCGAGCCGCCGTGCAGCGTTGCCCCGCGCTCAGGTAAGCCGACTGGACGGCGATGGCCGCGGCGCCGTCGAGATCGGCATTGTCCCACACGACCAAGGGATTGTTGCCGCCCAGCTCGAGCGCCAGGATCTTGTGCGGCGTCTCGGCGAACTGGCGGTGGAGCGCCATGCCCGCGCGCGCGGAGCCGGTGAAGAGGAGGCCGTCTATGCCGGGATGCGCCGCCAGCGTCTTGCCCTGTTCGGGCCCGCCGGCGAGCAGCCGCACGACGCCCTGCGGCACGCCGGCCTTGTGATAGAGCTTCACCAGATATTCGCCGGTCGCGGGCGTCTTTTCGGACGGTTTGAACACCACCGCATTGCCGGCGATCAACGCCGGGACGATATGGCCGTTGGGAAGGTGCGCGGGGAAGTTGTAGGGCCCCAGCACCGCCAGCACCCCGTGCGGCTTGTGGCGCACCGACACCTTGGCTCCCAGCGCGCCTTCCAGCCTCAGCCTCGGAGTGCGCTCATTGTAGGCGTTGATCGAGATGTCCACCTTGTTCACTACCGCGTCGACCTCGGTGGCGGCTTCCCACAGCGGCTTGCCGGTCTCGCGCGCGATGAGGTCGGCGAATTTGTCCTTATGAGCGCGGACTTCGTTGGCGAAGCGGCGCATTGTCTCGGCGCGGACGGTGTCGGGCTTCGCCGCCCAGGCCGCCCAGGCGCTGCGCGCGGCGCTCACCTCGGCATCGGCGTCCCCGACTTCGCCCGTCCAGAGCGTCTCCCCGGTGGCGGGTTCGAAGGAGGTGAGGATGTCGGCCATGCCCGCCAAATGGGTCAGCGGCGGTGGCCGGTCAAGCGCTCGCTCCCAGCGCTTCGCCCATGCGCCGGATCGCGGCGACCTTGGCATGGAGCGCGGACCAGTCGTCGGCTTCGTCGATGCGCGACCAGATCGTTTCCACCTCTTCGATATGCATCGAGCAGGGTTCCGCATCCGACCAATAAGGATGGTCGAGAAGCGCAGCCGGCTCATAGCGGTCGATGGCGGCGCGGAAGCCGGCGAACGCCTCGCCGCGATATTGCTCGTCGGCGGGGGAGGGGCCGCGCAGGCGCCCACCGCGCCAGTCGAAGAAGAAGCGGTCGATCGTCACCGTCTTCTCGGTGAGCGCGGTTTCCATGGCGGTGAGAAGGGCGGTGTCTTCCTCCTCCGACCGCTGGACGATGCCGAGGCGGGCGCAGACGGCGCTTCGCAAGCTCGCCTGAAACAGCGCGGGGAAGCTCTGCAATGCGGGCGTAAGCGCATCCGGTTCGGAAACCGTGCGCAGCGAGGCGGCGAGCTGCGCCAGGTCCCAATAGATCGCCTCCGGCTGGCGGCCGAAGGCATAAAGGCCGACATGATCGAAATAGGCGGCGGTGAAGGCGCCGTCCCAATAAGGGGTGAAGCGCCAGGGGCCGTAGTCGAAGCTTTCGGCGGTGATGGCGATATTATCGCTGTTGAGCACACCGTGGACGAAACCCGCGGCAATATAGGAGGCGGCGAGCCGCGCGGCCTCCCGCGCCACATGGGCGAGCAGCCTCCCCGGCCCGTCATCGCCGCCTTCCTCGCCATAATAATGGCGGAGGCAATAATCGGTGAGCTTGCCGATATTCTCCGTCTCGCGGAAATAGGCGAGCCGCTGGAAAGTGCCGATACGGATATGGCTGTGCTGGAGCCGGACCAGCACCGATCCGCGGGTGGGGGAGGGCTCGTCGTTCCGCTCCAGCGCTTCGCCGGTCTCTATGAGAGAGAAGGTCTTGGAGGTCTCCACCCCTAACGCTTCCAGCATTTCGGTGGCCAGGATCTCGCGCACGCCGCCCTTCAGCGTCAGTCGTCCGTCGCCGAAGCGGCTGTAGGGTGTCTGGCCCGATCCCTTGGTGCCGAGGTCGAGCAGGCGGTCGCGGTCGTCGCGGAGCTGCGCGAAAAGGAAACCGCGTCCGTCGCCGATGTCGGGATTGTACACTCGGAACTGGTGGCCGTGATAGCGCAGCGCCAGCGGCTCCGACAGATTGTCGGGCAGCGGCTCGAAGCGTCCGAAATGGCGGAGCCACTCCTCGTCACTCAGCTTTCCAAGACCCACGGCAGGCGCCCAGTGGTCGTTGCGGAAGCGGAGAATCGTCTGCGGGAAACGGGCGGCATCGACCGGATCGTAAAAGGCTTCGCCCAGAGAATGGATAGCAGTCTCAGGGCGATAGGCGCCGGCTTGCGGGCGGTGCGTCATAAGTGGATATGGGGCTTTCCGTAGAGGGGGCGAAGCATGGCGGCATGGTCCGATGGCTATTGGTGGTCAAACGACGGCCTCAGGCTTCATTATCGCGACTATGCGGGGCCTCAGACCCGCCCGCCTATCATCTGCATTCCCGGGCTTACCCGTAACGCCCGCGACTTCGAAGGAGTTGCCGAGCGGCTGGCGGGGGAATGGCGGGTCATCTGCGTCGAGCTGCGCGGCCGCGGCGACAGCGCCTATGCCAAGGATCCGATGAGCTATGTGCCGCTCACCTATCTCCAGGATCTGGAGGCGCTGTTCCGCGAGCTGGATCTGGACCGCTTCACCCTGTTCGGCACCTCGCTGGGCGGTCTCATGACCATGCTGCTTTCGCTGTCGAACAAGGAGAAGATAGCGGGCGCAATGATCAACGATATCGGGCCGGTGATCGACGAAAAGGGGCTCGACCGGATCAGGACCTATGTCGGTCGCTCCCAAAACTGGCCCACCTGGATGCACGCCGCCCGCTATTTCAGCGAGGCCCAGCGCGACGTCTATCCTAATTGGGGTCTCGACCAGTGGCTGGTCTTCGCCAAGCGGCTCTGCAAATTGAACGCCAACGGCCGGATCGTGTTCGACTACGACATGCGCATTGCCGAGCCGTTCAAGACGCCCGGCGGCGAAACCGGATTCGACCCCTGGATAGCCTTTCGCGGGCTCGCCGGCATACCGCTGCTGGTGGTCCGCGGCGAACTTTCCGACCTGCTCACCGAAGACACGCTGGCGCGGATGCACGCGGAAATGCCGCTGATGGAAAGCGTCACCGTTCCCGCCATCGGCCACGCTCCCACTCTCGACGAGCCGGAGGCGGTGGCGGCGATAGACCGACTGCTGGCGCGGATCGGGAAATAGCGGCGCGCGTTCAGCAGGGGGCGCGCGCGATTTTTTTGCGCAGCGCATGGATTTGCGCCTATAGGCCCCGCCAAGATTTTGTTCGGAGGGATGATGTTCAAAGGTGTTCGGCCGATCCGCTATGCGGGGCGGGAGGTGCTTCCGCTGATAGAAGGCGGCAAGGGCGTGTCGGCGACCAACCATATGAGCTCCGGCGCCTGGGCGGCGGCCGGCGGCATCGGCACCGTCTCGGCGGTGAACGCGGACAGCTACGATCCCGAAGGCCGGATCATTCCCCAGGTCTATCACGCGCTTACCCGCCGCGAGCGGCACGAGGAGCTGATCAACTATGCGATTGCCGGCGCCACCGAACAGGTGCGGCGCGCCTACGAGATCGCCGGCGGCAAGGGCGCGATCAACATCAACGTGCTCTGGGAGATGGGGGGCGCGCAGCGCATCCTCCACGGCGTGCTGGAGCGGACGCGCGGCATGGTCGCGGGCGTCACCTGCGGCGCCGGCATGCCCTACAAGCTTTCCGAGATTGCCGCCTCCTACGGCGTATCCTATCTGCCGATCATCAGCTCGGCCCGGGCGTTCTCCGCTTTGTGGAAACGCGCTTATTCCAAATATGCGGAATATCTGTCCGCCGTCGTCTACGAGGACCCCTGGCTCGCCGGCGGGCATAACGGCCTTTCCAACGCCGAGGACCCGCTCCAGCCGCAGGATCCCTATCCGCGCGTCAAGGCGCTGCGCGATACCATGCGTCAGGGTGGTATTTCCGACGAAGTGCCGATCGTCATGGCGGGCGGCGTCTGGAACTTGAAGGAATGGGAGCATTGGATCGACAATCCGGAGCTCGGCCAGATCGCCTTCCAGTTCGGCACCCGGCCCCTGCTCACCAAGGAAAGCCCGATTCCGCAAGGGTGGAAGGAGCGGCTGATGACGCTGGAGGAAGGCGACGTGCTCCTCCACCGCTTCTCGCCCACCGGCTTCTATTCGTCCGCGGTACGGACGCCGTTCCTGCGCAACCTCGAGGCGCGGTCGCAGCGGCAGATCGCCTTCACCAAGGAAGAGCTTGGCGATCATTGCTTCCAGCTCGACGTCGGCGTGCGCGGCAACCGTAATTTCTGGGTCACCCGCGGCGATTTGCTCCACGCCCGCGAATGGTATGCGCAGGGCTATACCGAGGCGCTCAAGACGCCCGACGAGACTCTGGTCTTCGTCACGCCCGAGGAAAAGGCGATCATCCGCAAGGACCAGGCTGACTGCATGGGCTGCCTCAGCCAATGCGCCTTTTCTTCCTGGGCGGACAATGAGAAGAACAGCACCGGCCGCCTTGCGGACCCCCGCAGCTTCTGCATCCAGAAGACGCTTCAGGACATCGCCCATGGCGGCCCGGTGGACGAAAACCTGATGTTCGCCGGCCATTCGGCCTTCCGCTTCAAGAAGGACCCCTTCTACTCGAACGGCTTCGTGCCGACGGTGAAGCAGCTGGTGGAGCGGATCCAGACCGGGGACTGAGCAAGCGGCTATTCCCGCTCGCCATGATCTTTCTTCTGGCCCGGCCTCGCCTTGGCGGCGGGGGCGTTCTGATTGCCTTCGATCACGGCTTCGCCCAGTTGGCCGCCGCCGTGATAGGGCATTTCGGTCTGGCCGCCATGGCCCATGAAGCCGTCATTCTCAGGCTTCTTGCCGCTGTGGGGGTTGGGATAGGCGCCGCCGCCTGAATCTCCGCCACCCGAGCGGCCATTATATTCCGCCTTGGCTTCGGGATCGCCGCGCGCTAGGTCGCCGGCTTCGCCCCAGGATCGCGGCCGGTCGGCGCTGTGGGTGCCGGCGTTCGGCTTCTTCTCGTCGCTCATTCAGGTCTCTCCTCTGGCGTGACAACGCCGAAGGCGCGGATTGGACCCATGGCTAGAGCACCTGGTCGGGAAGCCTCTGCCCTGCCGCCCAGGCCTGTATGTTGGCGATCACCTTCTCGCCCATGGCCGTGCGGGTTTCGATCGTCGCCGATCCCAGGTGGGGAAGCAGCACGGCATTTCTCAGCATGAGGAGGCGCGGGTCAACCTCCGGTTCGTTCGGATAGACGTCGAAGCCGGCGCCGGCCAGAGCGCCGCTCTGGAGCGCCTCGATCAATGCGTCCTGATCCACGATCCCTCCGCGCGCGGCGTTGATCAGGCACGCTTCGGGCTTCATCAGCGCGAGGCGGCGGGCGTCGATCAGGTTCTGGGTCTCGGCCGTCTGCGGGGCGTTGAGGGAAAGGATGTCGACCTCCGCTAGCATCTCGTCGAGATCGGGACGGTAGCGGGCGCCGAGCTCCGCCTCGGCCGCTTCTGGAAGGCGGGTCCGGTTGTGGTAATGGATGTTCATGCCGCAGGCGCGGGCACGGCTGGCGACTGCGCGGCCGATCCGGCCCATGCCGATGATGCCGAGCTTTTTTCCCGTGACGCTGCGGCCGAGCTGCGCCGTCGGCCCCCAGCCGGTCCATTCGCCGGCCCGCAGCAGCCTCTCTCCTTCCCCAAGCCGCCGCGGCACCGCCAGGATAAGGGCCATGACGAGGTCGGCGGTATCGTCGGTCAGAACGCCCGGCGTGTTGGTGACGAGGATGTTCTTCGCCCGCGCGGCGGCGAGATCGATATGGTCGGTACCCGCGCCGAAATTGGCGATAAGGCGGAGGCGCTTGCCCGCGCTTTCGATGAGGCTGGCATCGATCCGGTCGGGCAAGGTCGGGACGATAACGTCGCAGCGCTGCATCGCGGAGAGGAGCTCGTCGCGGCTGAATTCATGGTCGTCGCGATTGAGCTCGGCGTCGAACAGCGCCGCCATCTTCGCTTCGACAGGCTCCGGGAGCCTGCGCGTCACGATAAGCTTAGGTTTGCCGGGGAGCATGGCGGCGGGCTTGGCCGCCGCGGCGGCAAGCGTCAAGTTGGCAGTTGAAGGAGCGCCGCCGCCCCGCCTAGAGAGGATTGCGGACAGGGAGAAATCGGGCGCGATGCGAAGAGTTTTCTGGGGCTTCTTGATCCTTTTGCTGACGGCCGTGCCGTCGCCCGAGGCGAGCGCGCAGAAGGAGCGGAAGACGCCTTACTGGGCGTCGATTTCGGCAGGCAAGGCGCTGATGCGGACGGGCCCCGGCCGGACCTATCCGGCGACCTGGCTCTATCTGCGCCCGGACCTGCCGATCAAGGTGCTGGAGGTTTATCCGAGCTGGCGGCGTGTCCAGGACCCCGACGGCGCCACCGGCTGGATGCTCGTCAATCTCCTCAGCGACACGCGCACCGCGCTCGTCACTGGCGACGAACCCCGGCCGATGCACAAGGAACCGGACACTTCCTCGCCTATTGCCTATCGCGCGGCTCCAGGAGTGGTCGGGAGGCTGGCGAAATGCGAGGGGGAATGGTGCCTGCTCGATGTCCGCGGCAAGCGGGGTTTCATCCGCAAAGCGCATTTCTGGGGCGCCGATGCGAGTGAACGCTTCTAAGGCCCCGCCTGTTTCGCTGCTCGAAGGAGCCGCGCTCTTCCTCGATTTCGACGGTACATTGGTCGAGCTTGCCGAAACGCCGGGCGCGATCAGCGTCTCGCCGGGGCTCGTGCCGCTGCTCCGGCGGCTTTCTGAGCGGCTAAGCGGCCGCCTGGCCATCGTCAGCGGCCGCGCCATCGCCGATCTCGAACGGCATCTCGATTGCTCCGGCGTGGCGGTCTCCGGTTCGCACGGGCTGGAGCTGCGGCTGGCCGGCGGAGCGCACATCCCGCTCGCGGGGCCCGTGGATCTCGGCGAAGTCCGCGGCAAGATAGAGCGTTTCGCCGCGCAGGCGCCTGGCCTTCTGGTGGAAGTGAAGCCCGCCAGCGTCGCGCTCCATTACCGTCAGGCTCCGGGCGAAGCCGAGCGGGTCGAGCGCTTCATGGCGGCGCTCGCCCACAAAAGCGGGCTCGCGCTTCAGCCGGGCAAGATGGTGTTCGAGCTTCGACCCCGGGGCGCGGACAAGGGCGATGCGGTGCGGGCCTTTATGGCGGAACCCGAATTCGGTGGCGCGCGTCCTCTGTTCGTGGGCGACGATCTGACCGACGAAGACGCTTTCGAAGCGGCGGCCGCGATGGGCGGGGCGGGCATCCTCGTGGGTCCCCCGCGCGCTACCGCGGCCGAGTTCCGCCTTGCCGACGTGCGGGCGGTGGCGGCGTGGCTTGAGCAGGCGGCGCGATGAGCGGCCTTTCCCTCTGGCCGATCGGCAACTGTCAGGTGAGCGCGCTGGTGGACGGCAAGGGCAGCTTCGTCTGGGGCTGCACGCCGCGCGTCGATGGCGATCCGCTTTTCTGCTCGCTGCTCGACCCCGTGGAAAATGGCGGAGGCCCGCGAGGAGAGTGGAGCGTCGAGCTTGAAAACCAGGTTTCGGCCGAGCAGCGTTACCTCCGCAATACCCCCGTCCTCGTCACGCGCCTCAGCGACTCCGAAGGGGGCATTGCGGACGTGTTCGATTTCTGCCCGCGCTTTCAGCGCTCCGGACGCATGTACCGGCCGATCGCCTTCGTGCGCATCGTGCGGCCGATCGCCGGCACCCCGCGCGTCCGCTTCACCCTCAATCCGGCCGTGAATTTCGGGGCGAGGGAAGCAGAGCGCACGAGCGGCACCAATCACATTCGCTACCTTGTGAAGTCGCAGCCGCTGCGGCTGACCACCGACGCGCCGGTCAGTCACATCCTCGATTCCCGCTTCTTCCGGCTCGAAAAGTCGCTGCATTTCTTCCTTGGGCCGGACGAGCCCTTCGTCGGGAACGTCGCCCACACGCTGGCGGCGATGCTGCATCAGACCGTGGAGGACTGGCGGAGCTGGGTGCGCGGTCTCGCCATCCCGCTCGAATGGCAGAAGGTGGTGATCCGCGCGGCGATCACCTTGAAGCTCTGCCAGCATGAGGAAACCGGTGCGATCGT
>DATMJS010000069.1:0-22286 GCA_035553755.1 Allosphingosinicella sp. | reverse complement strand
CCCCAATCGCGCCTATTTCTTCGGCTTCTTCAACCCGCGTTATGCGAAGCAGCGTTACGAGGCTCTTCCAACCACCGCCGGCGGTTCCTTCACCCGGACCTATCTTGAATCGAACACTCCGTTTTACGGCGGCAAGGTGGATATCGATCTCTTCCAGGGCCAACGGGCAGAATTCACCTACTTTAACGACAGCAATACCGACGTTTACCGCAATTATACCGTTACCGGAGGCGGGTCTGCCAATAACGGTTTCGGAGTAGAAACGCCGGGTCCGGTCACAAGGGACTTCATGGGGGGCGAAAATTATATCGCCCGATATACCGGCAATATAACTCAGTGGCTTACCATATCCGGTCTTTACGGCCGCTCAAAATACGACCGCACCACGGCGGGCAGCGAAGATAACCTTCCGCTCACCTATGACAGCCGCGAGGGAATCCAGCAGTTCCAGCTGCTTCAGGGCGGCGTAGCGGAGACCGGGAAGGATCAGCGTGAGTTGTACCGCGCCGACGTGGACGTGTTCGTCAACCTGCTCGGACAGCATCACTTCCGCTTCGGGTTCGATCATGAGATCCTGACGGCAGAGGCGCTCACCTTCTATTCCGGCGTGCTGCAGGGGCAGGGCTACAACCGCATCTTCAACAGCAGCACCTACAATCCGTTCGGCCTGGCTCCAGGAACGAACTTCCTGCGTCAGCGTATCTACAAAAGCGGCGGTGATTTCGAATTGCAGAACACCGCCTACTATCTGCAGGACAATTGGGACGTAACGGATCGGTTGCAGCTCAGCCTTGGCATCCGTAACGACCGGTTCAAAAACCTGAACGCTGCCGGTGAAACCTTCGTCGACCTGAAGAACCAGTGGTCGCCCCGTCTCGGCGCCACCTATGACGTCTTCGGCGACAGGCGCACCAAGGCCTCGGCTTTCTTCGGCCGCTACTACCTGCCGGTCGCGGCTAACACCAACATTCGTCTGTCGGGGGACGAGCTCTTCACCGAGCGCTGGTATACTTATACGGGCAATCCCCTCAATCCCACCCTGGGTACGCCGCTGACGCCGCTGACGGTGTTCTCCGACACCTCGAATCCCGACCCTACGACTCTGGTTTCGACCAACCTCGAGCCGCAATATATGGACGAGTTCATCGTTGGTGGGGAGCATAGGTTCGGCGACCGCTGGAGGGCGGGAATCAATGTAGTTCACCGCGATCTGAAGAGCGTGCTTGAAGACGCGGACGTGGAAATCTACGCCCTCGGCCGCTTCTGCGCCGCCAATCCGCAGGTGCAGAATTGCAACAACCTGCACATCGGCGGCGGCGGCTACGTGCTCTACAACCCCGGCAAATCCATCATCGTCAATGTGGCGCCTCAGGGCACTTTCCCAGGCGGTTTGCTGGAGTTCACTCCGGAGCAACTCGACCTGCCGGACGCGAGCCGCAAATATTGGGGTGTCGAACTCAGCTTCGACCGCTCGTTTGACGGGGTATGGGCGCTCGCGGGCTCCTACACCTGGTCAAAGACCCGCGGCAATTACGAAGGCGGCGTGAAGTCCGACAATGGGCAGGACGACGTCGGCCTTACCCAGGACTTCGACGAGCCGGGCTGGATGGACGGTTCCTTCGGCTACCTGCCGAACGACCGCCGTCACCAGTTCAAGCTCTACGGCACTTTCGCGCCGGTAGAGAATTTCCTGATCGGCGCCAACGCCCGACTGATGTCGCCGCGCCGGTTCGGATGCATAGGTGTCTATCCCTTTACCGACGGCCGCGCCGCCAATCCGTTCACCAGCGGTGGTGCGGACACATGGTATTGTGGTGATCGTGATAACACCTTTACCGTGGGCGGTCAGGAATATGCCAGTGGATCGGAACTGGTCGGCCGCGGCAATGCCTTCAAGGGCGATTGGGAGAAGAGGCTCGACCTCAGCTTCCAGTACCGGATGAACATGCCTGGGCTTCGTGGGGCCAATCTCCGCATGGACATATTCAACGTACTCAACTTCAAGGGTGCGGTCGACTACAATGAATATGGCGATGCCGACGGTCCTTTGGCCACAGGGGCAAACCCGCTGGTCCCCAAGGGCAGCGTTCCGCTCAACCCGAACTACGCGAAGCCGACGCAGTACCAGACCCCGCGTTACTTTCGGTTCGGGATATCGTTCGACTTCTAAAATACAACTGACGCAGAAAATTGGGGCGGGCCCGAAAGGGCCCGCTCCTTCTTTGTGGCCTATGCTGAATGCTCGGCGGGCGAGGCTTGCGAGGGCACTGCCTTATTCCTCTGGAGCCGGACTAAGCGTGAGCGGTCATAGGCAAGCAGTCGCGGCGGCGCCCATGCTGGCCCTGCAAGAGCGAATTGGCCCCGCTTTCGCCGCTCTTATTTCCGGCTCACGCGGCTTTCTCGATATCGTCGGTTCGCAACACCAGCGCTCCGTCGCCGGCGTCCACCTGGACCGCCGAAGCGTCGGGAACCTCGCCTCTTAAGATCGCGTCCGCGAGCGGGTCCTGCAGATATTTCTGGATCGCGCGCTTCAGCGGCCTTGCGCCATATACCGGATCGTAGCCTACGCGGCCCAACCAGGCGCGGGCGCCATCGGTCAGTTCGAGGCGGATCTTGCGGTCGGCGAGCAGCTTCTGCACGCGCCCGACCTGGATGTCGACGATCGGGCCCATATGCTCCTGGCCGAGGCGGTGGAACAGGATGATCTCGTCGAGGCGGTTGAGGAACTCCGGCCGGAAGTGGGCGCGTACAACCTCCATCACCTGCGGCTCGACGTCCTCCACCTTCTGGCCTTCCGAAAGCTCGGACAGATACTGGCTGCCGAGGTTCGAGGTGAGGATGATCAGCGTATTGGCAAAGTCCACCGTGCGGCCCTGGCCGTCGGTGAGGCGGCCGTCGTCGAGCACCTGGAGGAGGACGTTGAACACGTCGCCATGCGCCTTCTCCACCTCGTCGAACAGCACGACCTGATAGGGCCGCCGCCGCACCGCCTCGGTCAGGACGCCGCCTTCCTCATAGCCGACATAGCCGGGAGGCGCGCCGATCAGCCGAGCAACGCTGTGCTTCTCCATGAATTCCGACATGTCGATGCGCACCATGGCGTGGGGATCGTCGAACAGGAATTCGGCGAGCGCCTTGGTGAGTTCGGTCTTGCCGACCCCGGTCGGGCCCAGGAACAGGAAGGAGCCGAGCGGGCGGTTGGGGTCCTGCAGCCCCGCGCGCGAACGGCGGACCGCTGAGGCCACCGCCTTCACCGCATCCTGCTGGCCGATCACCCGGCGGCCGAGATGCTCCTCCATCTTGAGCAGCTTCTCGCGTTCCCCTTCGAGCATCCGGTCGACGGGGATGCCGGTCCAGCGCGAAACCACGCTGGCAATGTCCTCGCTCGTCACTTCCTCGCGCAGCATCGCGCTCGATGTCGCGGCGGCGGCGTCGGCAAGCTGCTTTTCGAGCGTGGGTATGGTGCCGTAGGCCAGCTCGCCCGCCTTGGCGAGATCGCCGGCGCGCTGCGCCTGCTCAAGCTCGATCCGCGCATGGTCGAGCTGCTCCTTCAATTTGCCTTCCGCCTGGATCTTCTCCTTCTCGGCCTGCCAGCGCTGGGTCAGCTCCAGCGACTGCTGCTCGAGATTGGCAAGCTCCTCCTCGAGCGCCGCCAGCCGGTCGCTCGACGCCTTGTCCTTCTCCTTCTTCAGCGCCTCGCGCTCGATCTTGAGCTGAATGATGCGGCGGTCGAGCGTCTCGATCTCCTCGGGCTTGGATTCCACCTCCATGCGCAGGCGCGAGGCGGCCTCGTCCATGAGGTCGATCGCCTTGTCGGGAAGGAAGCGGTCGGTGATGTAGCGGTTGGAGAGCGTCGCCGCGGAGACGAGCGCGCCATCGGTGATCCGCACGCCATGGTGCAGCTCATATTTCTCCTTGAGGCCGCGCAGGATCGAGATCGTGTCCTCGACGGTAGGCTCGCCGATGAAGACAGGCTGGAAACGCCGCTGCAGCGCCGGGTCCTTCTCCACATGCTTGCGATATTCGTCGAGCGTGGTCGCGCCGATGCAGTGGAGCTCGCCGCGGGCGAGCGCGGGCTTCAGGAGGTTGGACGCGTCCATTGCGCCCTCGCTTTTGCCGGCGCCGATCAAGGTGTGCATCTCGTCGATGAACAGGACGATCTCGCCGCCGGCCTGCTTGACCTCATCGAGCACGCCCTTCAGCCGCTCCTCGAACTCGCCGCGATATTTGGCGCCGGCGATCAGGCTGCCCATGTCGAGCGCCATCAGCCGCCGGTCCTTCAGGGTATCGGGAACGTCGCCATTGGCGATGCGGAGGGCAAGGCCCTCGGCGATGGCGGTCTTGCCGACGCCCGGATCGCCGATCAGCACCGGATTGTTCTTGGTGCGGCGGGCGAGGATCTGGACGGTGCGCCTGATCTCCTCGTCGCGGCCGATCACAGGGTCGAGCTTGCCCTCGCGAGCGGCCTCCGTGAGGTCGCGGGCGAACTTCTTGAGCGCGTCGTAGCGGTCCTCGGCCGACTGGGTGTCGGCGGTGCGGCCGCCGCGCAGCTCGTTGATCGCCGCGTTGAGCGCTTCCGCGCGCACACCCGCTTCGGCCAGCGCCCTTCCGGCGTCGGTGTTCTTCGCGAGCGCCAGCGCGAGCAGCATGCGCTCGACCGTGACATAGGAATCGCCGGCTTTCTGGGCGACCTGCTCGGCCTGGTCCAAGACTCGCAGCAGCTCGCCGTCTATGCCCGGCGCGGAATTCGCGCCGCTGCCGGTGACGGCTGGTATTTTGGCAAGCGCTTCGTCGGTTTCGCGGAGCGCCGCTTCGGCGCTGCCGCCTGCGCGGGCGATCAGTCCGGACGCCATGCCCTGCTCGTCCTCGAGCAGCGCCTTCAAAAGATGCGCCGGCGCGATCCGCTGATGGCTGCTCCGGACCGCCACGGTCTGCGCCGCCTGCAGAAAGCCCCGCGCCCTATCGGTGAATTTCTCTAGGTTCATAAGCCCCTGTCTCTCCTTCACCGACCATTTAGTGTTGCCTTAATGCAACACAAGGGTCCAGGCCAAAAGAAAGGCGGCCGCTCCAACGGACCGGCCGCCATCTCTTTGCTCCTTGAAAATCCTATTTGCCAGCCGGCGGCGCCTTTGGGGCATTCGGCGCGAACGTGTCGCCGAAGAAGCTTCCCTGATACCAGCGCGGCGCCTGCGGAGCGTCGGCGATCTCGCGCGCGATAAGGTAATTGATCCGGGCGAACTTGGCGCCGGCCTGCCAGTCGATCGGCTGGCTGAGGTCGTCGGACGGCTTGTGGTAGTTGGTCCGCAGGAAGCCGGTGAACTTCTCCTCGCCGCCATTCCCGAAGCCGGTCATCAGGAACACGGAGGGGATGCCCTCCTGGACGAAACGGTAATGGTCCGAACGGGTGAACAGGCCTTCCTGCGGCAGCGGGTCGGGGATCAGCTTCACGCCCATCTGCGCACCGGCGCGCTCCACGATCGGCCCGAGTGTCGAATGCTCGCCGCCGAACGCGATCACGTCCTGGAAGTCGTAGAGCAGAACCGGCATGTCGAGATTGACGACGCCCACCACCTTGCCGTTGCCGACGACGGGGTTCTTGGCGAGATATTGCGATCCGAGCAGGCCCTTCTCCTCGGCGGTCACCGCCGCGAACAGGATCGAGCGCTTCGGGCGCTGGCCCGATTCCATCATCGCCCGGGCGACTTCGAGCAGGGTGGCGACGCCGGTGGCATTGTCCATCGCGCCGTTGTGGATCTGGTCGCCGGTCGTGCCGGTGCCGATGCCGACATGATCGAGATGCGCCATCAGCAGCACATATTCGTTCGCAAGCGCCGGATCGGAGCCGGGGAGGACGGCGAGGACGTTGGGGCTGGTGAGTTTTTCGACCTCGGTCTGGCGCTCCAGCTTGAGCGTCTGCCTGAGCGCGAACCCCTTGGGCCTGGCGCCCTGTTGCGCCGCCTGGTTCAGTACCCCGGACAAGGACGTGGGTGCGCCGGCGAAGAGCGCCTCGGCCGCCGCCGGACCCAAGGTTCCGCTCACGCGGATGCCCGGTGCCGCCAGATAAGGTTGGCCGGTGGGCTCTACCCAGGTGAGCGCGCCATGGCCCGGCCCCATCGCCGTCATGGCGGCCCAGGGACGGCGCTCCTCTTCAGCGCGGCTGCGGATGATGACGACCCCGATCGCGCCGCGGTCCTGAGCCATCTTGGCCTTTTGCGAATTGAGGTGCGCGCCGATGTCGCTGCGCGTGCCGGCGGGAAAGCCGCTCAACACCGCGACGATCTTTCCTTTAACGTCGAGGCCCGCATAGTCGTTGAACCCGGCCGAAGGCGCATCAAGGCCGTATCCGGCGAACACCACCGGCGCCTCCACCGTCTGGCTAAGCTCGCGCGGGTTAGCGCCGACGATCACGTCCTTGTAGTTTTCAAAGGTGCGGCCGCCGATGCTGATCCGCGGCGGCGTGTCGGCGAGCTTGTAGCGGACGAAGGGGACCTGCTGGTACCAGCCCCCGTTGACCGCGGGCTTGAGGCCCAGTCCTTCATAGCGCGTCGCTACATAGCGGGCGGCGATGTCGTAGCCGCGGCTGCCCGCGTCGCGTCCTTCCAGCAGATCGTCGGCAAGGAAAGCGACATGGCTGCGGAACGCATTCGCGGTAAATTCAGGCGCGGTCGACGATTGAGCAACCGCTACCGACGACAGGGAAATCGCGGCGAGCGCCAGGGCGAGCTTATTCAACATTCGGCATCCTTCAGAAATTGCAGGGCGGAACCTAGCCGCACGACCATGAATGTCCAGTGACGGGTGTATTGCGCCACTAAAGCCGCTCGCTATGGTGCGGTATAGAGAATCAGAGGATTATCGATGCGCCGCATTTTCCTGCCTTTCGCCTTTCTTTCGGCTTTGGTTCTGCCTGCCTGCACCGCGACCGGCGTTGCCGATCCGGCGCCGGCCGTCCCGGCTCCGGCTGGCACCGCTTCGGTCGCCCAACTCGTGCAGGAAGTCGACATCCCCTACGAGACCTTCACGCTCGACAACGGCCTTCGAGTCATCGTCCACGAGGACCGCAAGGCGCCGGTCGTTGCGGTTTCGATCTGGTACAACGTCGGGTCCAAGGACGAACCGGCGGGCAAGACCGGTTTCGCGCACCTGTTCGAGCATCTGATGTTCAACGGCTCCGAGAATGCGCCTGGAGATTATTTCGAATATACGCGTGCCATCGGCGCCACCGATCTCAACGGAACGACCTGGTTCGACCGCACCAACTATTTCCAGACCGTGCCGCGGCCGGCGCTGGAGCAGGCGCTGTTCCTCGAAAGCGACCGCATGGGCCATTTGCTCGGAGCGGTGACGCAGGAGAAGCTCACCAACCAGATCGGAGTGGTGCAGAATGAGAAGCGGCAGGGGGACAATGAGCCGTTCGGTCTCGTCGAATATGCCCAGCTCGAGGCGCTGTTCCCGGAAGGCCATCCCTACCGCCACTCGACGATCGGTTCGATGGCCGACCTGGACGCCGCCACGCTCGAGGATGTGAAGCAGTGGTTCCGAAGCAAATATGGCCCCAATAATGCGGTTTTGGTGCTTGCCGGCGATGTCTCGGCGGCCGAGGCGCGGCCGCTTGTCGAGAAATATTTCGGGGCCATCCCACGCGGGCCTGTGAACAGGCCGGCCGCGGCGGACGTGCCCACGCTAGCCGCTCCCAAATCCGAAGTGATGAAGGATCGGGTCGCCAATGTCCGCCTCTACCGGAACTGGGTGGTGCCGGGCCTTACCGATCCCGAGATCACGGCTCTCGACGTGGGCGCGACGGTGCTTGGCGGGCTCGCCAGCTCCCGGCTCGATAACGAGCTCGTCCGCAAGGATCAGACAGCGGTCAGCGTGTCGGCGAACGTACAGCCCTTCCACCGCGTGAGCCTGTTCGAAGTGCAGGTGAATGTTAAGCCCGGCCAGGATCCGGATGCGGTCGCGCAGCGGCTCGACCAGATCATCGCCGAGTTCATCGCCAACGGCCCGACCGCCGATGAAGTGCAGCGCGTCGCCATGCGCGAGGTATCGAGCCGCATACAGGGCCTCGAGCAGGTGGGCGGCTTCGGCGGCAAGGCGGTCGCGCTGGCGGAAGGCGCGCTCTACGCCGACGATCCCGAATTCTATAAGAAGCAGCTTCTCGCTTACGGCCGTGTCACTCCCGACGACGTCCGCCGGGCGATGCAGAAATGGCTGACGCGGCCGGTCTATGCCCTCCGAGTGATCCCGGGCGAGCGCGACGCCTATCAGGAAGCTGCGGGCAGCCGCGGTGCGGCAAGCCAGCGTCCGCGTTACTATCGGCAACCGCAGGAGGGCGAGCAGCCGCTGGCGCCGCTTCCCTACGTGCAGGAGGCCCAGCAGCGGCCGATGCCGCCGGTGGGAGAGGTTTCCGCGCTCGACCTGCCCGACATCGAGCGGGCGACTTTGTCGAACGGCATCCCGGTCGTCTATTCGCGTCGTACTACCGTGCCGGTCACCCGGATTGCGGTCGAGTTCAACGCCGGCGTCGCGGCCGATCCGGGTAATGCGCTCGGCACCCAGGCCCTGATGCTGAACCTGCTCGAGGAAGGGACTACCAACCGCAACTCGATCCAGATCGCGGAGGAGCAGGAGCGGCTCGGCGCCAACATCAATCCGGGCGCCTCGCTCGACCGCACCGCCGTGACGATGGCGGCGCTGACCCCGAACCTCGGACCGTCGCTCGATTTGATGGCCGACATCATTCGCAATCCGGCCTTCGAGCCGTCGGAAGTCGAGCGTCTGCGGGCGCAGCAGCTTGCCCAGATCGCGCAGGAGCTGACTCAGCCCGGCGGGCTGGCCGCCCGGACGCTGCCGCCGCTCCTCTACGGTCCCGATCATCCCTATGGACGGCCCGTCAGCGGCCTCGGAACGGCCGAGGTGGTGCGTGCGCTGACCAGGGACGATCTCATCCGCTTCCACCAGAGCTGGATCAGGCCCGACAACGCGACCATTTTCGCCGTTGGCGACCTGCCGCTCGCCGAGCTCGTGCCGATGCTCGAGGCGCGCTTCGGCAACTGGACCGCGCCGGCGGTGCCCAAGGGTGTCAAGAACTTCGCCGCTACGCCGCCCGCGCCGCGCCCGCGGATCGTTCTGGTCGACCGGCCGCAGTCGCCGCAGTCGCTGATCGTAGCCGGCACAGTCCTGCCGGTGCGCGGCACCGAGGACCTGCTGACGCTCCAGGCCGCCAACGAGGTGCTGGGGGGCAACTTCCTCGCCCGCATCAACATGGACCTGCGCGAAACCAAGGGCTGGTCCTACGGCTCCTACAGCAGCATCGGCCTTCGCGAGCATCTCGTGCCCTATTCGATCAGCGCGCCGGTTCAGGCCGACAAGACCGGCCCTGCGATCCAGGCGCTGATCGAGCATGTCAGGAACTTCACGACCAGCAAGGGAGTGACGCAGGCGGAGCTCCAGCGGGTGATCTACGGCAATACCCGCCAGCTGTCGGGGCAGTTCGAGACCTCGTCGGCCCTGCTCGGCGCTCTGCGCTCGAATGCGCTCTACCAGCGGCCCGACGATTATTGGGAGACGATCGCCGACCGCTATCGCGGCATGACCGCGCAGATGCTGGACCAGCGGGCGCGGGCGCTGATCGACCCGTCCAAGATCGTCTGGGTCGTCGTCGGCGATGCCGCCAAGGTCCGGCCGCAGCTCGACAAGCTCGGATTGCCGGTCGAGGTGGTGACCCCGCAGGCGGTCGCGGCCGGCCTCCGATAAGCCGATGGTCCGGGCGGCTAGGCTCCGCCCGGACCGATCAGCCGCGTCACATGGCCCATCTTTCGGCCGGGGCGCGCCTCGCCCTTGCCATAGAGATGAAGATGAGCGGCAGGGTCCGACATTATCTCGTGCCAGGCCGCCATGTCGTCCCCGATCAGGTTCTGCATGGACACTTTGGATGCGGTCCGGCCCGTCGCGCCGAGCGGTAGTCCGCAGATCGCGCGGATGTGGTTCTCGAACTGCGAAGTGAGCGAGCCCTCGATCGTCCAGTGACCGCTATTGTGGACGCGCGGCGCCATCTCGTTGAACACCGCACCTTCGGCAGCCGCGAAGAATTCCAGCGTCAGCACTCCGACATAATCGAGCGCTTCGGCCACCCGGCGCGCGAGCCGCGAAGCTTCCTCGACGGCGCCCTCGATCTTTGGCGGCGCGGGCACGGTGGAGGCGCGGAGAATGCCTTCGGAATGGACGTTGCGCGGCGCGTCCCAGCCGGCGATACCGCCCGAGGCGGAGCGGCAGAGGAGGATCGAGAATTCCTCCTCGAAACGCACGAAGCCTTCGAGGATCGACGGAGCGCCGGCGACCGCTTCCCAGGCGGCGTCAGCGTCCTCGCGCGCCATGATCCGCGCCTGCCCCTTGCCGTCATAGCCGAAGCGGCGGGTCTTTAGGATGGCGGGCGCGCCGATCCGGGCGAGCGCCTCGCCGAGTTCCTCGCGGCTCGCAACCGCCGCGAAGGGGGCGGGGCGGCCGCCGAGGCCGGCGACGAACTCCTTCTCGGCCAGCCGGTCCTGCGCCGTTTCCAACGCCCGGCGCGGCGGGTAGAGCGGAGCGCGGTCGGCGAGCGCGCTCAACGGGCCCGCGGCGATATTCTCGAACTCGTAGGTGGCCACATCCACGCTCGCGCCGAAGCGGGCGAGCGCTTCTTCGTCGTCGAAGCGTCCGCGCGTGAACAGGGCGGCGACCTCGGCCGCGGGAGGCGCTTCGTCGGGGGCGTAAATGTGGCATTTGTAGCCGAGCTGCGCTGCCGCGATCGCCAGCATACGGCCGAGCTGTCCTCCGCCGACAATGCCGATGGTGGAGCCCGGCCTTACGATCATTCCGGCCGTTCGGAGACGCTGTCGGTCTGTTGCCGCCGCCATTTATCGAGCCGTTCGGCGAGGTCTTGGTCAGTGAGCGCGAGGATCGAGGCCGCGAGCAGGCCCGCATTGGCCGCGCCCGCTTTGCCGATGGCGAGCGTCCCAACGGGGATCCCGGCGGGCATCTGGGCAATGGAAAGGAGGCTGTCCATGCCCGACAGCGCCTTCGATTCAACCGGAACGCCGAGCACGGGGAGCCGAGTCATCGAGGCGGTCATGCCCGGCAGATGCGCCGCCCCGCCCGCGCCCGCGACAATCACCTTAAGGCCTCGCTCCACCGCGCCTTTGGCATAAGCGTAGAGGCGGTCGGGGGTGCGGTGCGCGGAGATGATGCGGGTTTCGTAAGGGACGCCCAGCGCTTCGAGCATCTCGGCGGCAGGACGCATCGTCTCCCAATCCGAGCGACTGCCCATGATGATCCCGATCAGCGGCGCTTCGTCTGCCATTCACGACCCTTTGCCCGGCGAAGCGGCACTTCTTAACCGGCGCATGTAGCCGAGGCAATGCGGGCTTGTCACAGGCTCCGCGGAAAGGGGGACGGGCACGACTGACGCGAAACTCATATGGAACGCTGTGGCCCTTTCCTGATCGACTGCAGGGTTCACATTTTCTCCAGGGAGCCCCATTTGGGGGGCGAGTGACTATGGCCCCCCGCCTAAGAAAGGCGTTTTCAAGAGCCGCCCGCCGTTTCGCGCCCGGGCGCGAAGCCTTGCTGGCGCATAGCTGGATCAGCCCGATCGCGTTGCGGCTCACCCACCCAAGCCTGTGGCACCTCAATCGAAGGAGTGTGCGGCGGGCCGTGCCGCTCGGCCTGCTGATAGCTTTCCTGGTCCCGCTCGGCCAAGTCGTCGCGGCGGTCCTGGCTGCGCTTCATCTGCGCGCGCATATCCCGGTGGCAGTGGGCATCACCTTCATCACCAATCCGTTCACCTTGCCGTTCATCTACTATGCGGCCTATCGGACCGGCGCGGCTCTGCTTCCCTATGAGCCGGCATTCCCGAGAGGTGCGATCGACAGCGCCGCGCTGATGAGCATCGCCGCGCCGCTCCTGGTCGGCTTCGCGACCATAGCGCTGGCGGCAGCGGCGATAGGGTATGTCCTGGCCACGGCATGGTGGCGCGGAATTCTCGTCTCGCGATGGCGTCGGCGCAGCCGCGGCTGACCCGAGCGGGAGCATTGCCCCACGCCTGAGCCTTTCGCCGGAGCAGACACAAAGGCCTTGGTCACTTCGACTGATTTGCGAACATTAGGTGTTCAATTTCGCCTAATGCGGAGCCTTGCCTGCCCGGCGCGAACAGGAGCTTATCTATTTCCTGCAGTTTTGCCTATAGGTGAGCCTGTTTGAGGCCGCCTAGCCCCTATCCCGCAAATAGTAACGCTCCACCTCAGCCAAGCCTTCGTCGAGCTCGTAGACAATCGGCTGGCCGGTGGGGATTTCGAGGGCGGTGATCTCCTCGTCGGGAATGGCCGAGAGGTGCTTCACCAGCGCTCGGAGGCTGTTGCCGTGGGCGGAGATGAGGACGCGCTCGCCGGCCCGGAGCGCAGGGGCGATGCGGCTCTCCCAATAAGGGAGGACGCGCACAATCGTGTCCTTTAGGCTTTCGGTGCGGGGGATGTCGATGCCGGCGTAGCGGCGGTCGTTCGTCAGGTCGAAATCGTGGCCCGGCTCCATCGCGGGCGGCGGGATGTCGAAGCTGCGGCGCCAGATATGGACCTGCTCCTCGCCGTGCTTCGCCGCCGTCTCGGCCTTGTCGAGGCCGGTGAGGCCGCCATAATGGCGCTCGTTCAAGCGCCAGTGCTTTTCGACCGGCAGCCAGAGCCGGCCCATATGTTCGAGGGCAATGTTGAGCGTCTTGATCGCTCGCGTCTGGAGGCTGGTGAAGCAGATGTCGAAATCAAGCCCGCGCGCCGCCATCAGCTCGCCCGCCGCCCGCGCCTCGGACGCGCCTTTCTCGGTGATGTCCACGTCCCACCAGCCGGTGAAACGGTTCTCGAGGTTCCAATGCGACTGGCCGTGGCGGATGAGGACGAGGCGGGGCATTTTCTTCTCCGTTCGGCTGAGCTTGTCGAGGCCCTGCCCATCTCTTCACCCTAAAACAAGGACCTGGACGAACGGGGTCAGCGCTTCGAGCTGCGACGTTTCTCCAACTCGGGGAGGATGGCGTGGAGAGCGTCGAGGCAGGAGCGGGCGAGGGCGCGGCTGCGGTCGGGCGACCAGCCTTCGGCCTCGTCCGGCAGATCGTCATTGTCCTTGAACGGCATCTCCAGCGTCATCGAGACGGCGCCGAACCGTTCGGCGAGCTGCGCCGTCGACATCGACATGTTGGCCTTGCCGGGGGCGGGGATCTCGTAGCCCTTCTCGGTCTGGAAATCGGGCGAGAGGCGGACGAGCTCGTCGCTGAAGCGGTCGAACAGGCCCTGCTGCTCCCTGGTCCAGGAGGGGATGCCCTCGAAGCCCGCCAGGAAGTTGGCGGCGATCGCCTCGTCGCCATGGATGTCCATCGCAAAGTCGACGCCGGTCCGGTCCATTTCATTGCGGACGTAGAGGACCTCCGGGCTGCGCTCCGGCGTTGGATCGTGCCATTCGCGGTTGAGGTTGACGCCCGCGGCGTTGGTCCTGAGGTGGCCGCGCTTCGATCCGTCGGGGTTCATGTTGGGGACGACGTGGAAGGTCGCCCGTTCGCGAAGGCGGCGGGTGACTGGTTCGCTGTCGTCGAGAAGCTTCTCGAGCGCGCCTTCCATCCACCATTCGGCCATGGTCTCGCCCGGATGCTGCCGGGCGTAGAGCCAGATCTGCAAGGGACCCTCGCCGAGACGGAAATAGTCGAGTTCCTGACCATCGAGCGTCTGGCCGAGCGAGCGATATTCGACCGCAGGATCGTCCGCGACCGCCGCGACGAGGTCGTGGTGCCGCTCCATCGTGTAGGGCGCGAAATAGGCGAACCAGACGCTGTTCGCGGACGGCGTCACTCGGATGGTGAGGACGCCGTCATCGTAGCTGCTGTCGACGCGCTCCCAATATTCGCGATCGTTGGACATGCAGGCGCGGTAGCCGGGCCAGCCGTGCGGATAGGCCGATCCCGCGCAGTTGAGCAGGCGGAGCTCGACCCCCTGCCCGGCGGCGCCGGTCAGCCGGAAGTAAAACCATTGGTAGAAATCGGACTGATGGTCGTGCTCGATTTCAAGATCGATACGGTTGCCCTCGATGGCGACCAGGCGAATATTGCCGCCGTCGAAGGCGCTCGAAATGGATAGGTTCATTGGAGCCTGATAGTGCGGCCCGATTCTCCAGGGAAGTCCCGAAACAGCGCCTCGGCGAGCTTTTCGACGACGTTGGCCGGAATTGCCTCGGGGCTGCCGACGCGCGCCGCGGTCTGGGCTCGGCCTTCCCAAAATACCGAGGCGTCGGAGCGGCGGCGGAGGCTTACCTCGAGCTGCGTCGCCACGATGTCGGGCGTGGCCTCATAGGTAAGGGTCGTGCCTGGGCCGCCCACCAGCTTCCGCCGGGCGAGAGCCTCGCGGCTCCCCTGCTCCACGTCGATCAGCGCGACCTGCTCGGCGGAGGTCGAAGCCGGCGCAATCACCCAGCCCAGCCGGGCGAGCTGCCGCGACACCGCCGCGCGATAGACGGCGAAGCCGGGATCGTTGCGGTCCGCCGGATTGGCCGGTTCGACGGCAACGGTGGCTCGCGCGATCGTCTGGTTGAGGTGCAACCGGGTGACGTCCACCGGCGAGGCGGCGGGGCCGCCGGTCAGGGTCGCGCAGGCGGAGAGGGTGGCGGCGAGGGCGAGGGCGCAGGCGCGCGGAAATGCTGCTTTCATTCCGGTTCCTTTTTCATATTGGGGCTGGAACGATCCTGCCGCGATTTTGCTGCATGCCCGAGAGCGCTTTATAAGGGCTCCGCGCGGCGTTCGGCGGGTTGACTTGACAAGCCCTTTTCCCTAGGTGAGCGCCTCTTTTTCCAGAATTCGAAAGAACAGGCAGGCGTCACGGCCATGAAGATCCGCAACTCGCTCAAATCCCTCAAGTCGCGCCACCGCGACTGCCGCGTGATCCGCCGCCGGGGCCGCACCTACGTCATCAACAAGACCAACCGCCGCTTCAAGGCCCGCCAGGGTTAAGCGTGCGACCGACTGCAGTCGTCTTCGACTGCGGCAACGTCCTTTACGGCTGGGATCCCGACAGTTTCCTCGCCCGGCAGATACCGGTGGATGAGGCGCGCCTTCGCTTCATCGAGGATGTCGGGCTGTGGCAATGGCATGACAGCCTTGACGGCGGCCGCCCTTACAAGGAAGCCGCGGCCGAGCTTTCGAAAAAATTCCCCGATTACGCGCACCTGATCTCCGCCTGGGGCGAACGCTTCGGCGAAACGATCAGCGATCCAATGCCCGGCGTCCATGCGATCGTCGAGGAGCTGGATGCGAGGGGCGTGCCCCTGTTCGTCATCACCAACTTCTCGGCCGATTTCTGGCGCCCATTCTACGAGCGGGAGAGGGCTTTCTTCAGCCGCTTCCAGGGCATCGTCGTGTCGGGCGAGGAGAAGCTCCTGAAGCCCGATCCGGCCATCTACTATCTCGCGCTCGACCGTTTCGGTCTCAAGCCGGGCGAAGCCCTGTTCGTCGACGACCGCGAGATCAACGTCGAAGGCGCGCGCGCGGTCGGCATGGCCGGCCATCTCTTCACCACCGCCGGGGACCTGCGTGCGCGCCTCCAGGCTGAAGGGCTGCTCTGAACTTTCGCGGGCGACAGGCTTTGTCCCGTTCGATGCGGCAAAGATGGCCTGAAAAGCTCTGGATCGTCCGCCATGGACAAAGCGCCGGCAACGTCGCGCGCGAAGCCGCCCATGCGGCGGGGCAGAGCATGATCGACCTTTCGATCCGCGATGTCGACGTGCCGCTGAGCGCACTGGGCGAGCGGCAGGCCAGCGCGCTCGGCCACTGGTTCGCCGCGCTGCCCGAAGGCGAAAAGCCCGAAGTCGTCCTCTCCTCGCCTTATGTGCGCGCGCGGCAGACGGCGAAGGCGATCTGCGAGGCCGGAGGAGTCGCCGAGCGGCGGCCGCCGATCGTCGACGAGCGCCTGCGCGAGCGCGAGTTCGGGATCTTCGACCGGCTTACGACCAAGGGGATCAAGGAGAGGTATCCCGACATTGCCGAGCATCGCGCGCTGCTCGGCAAATTCTACCACCGGGCGCCGGGGGGTGAGAGCTGGGCCGACGTGATCCTGCGCTTGCGCGGAGCGCTCGACACCATCAGCCTGCACCATGCCGACCGGCGCGTGCTGATCGTCTGCCATCAGGTGGTGGTGCTGTGTCTGCGCTACATATTGGAGGAGATGGACGAGGCGCAGATACTCGCCATCGACAAGGAAGCGGACGTGCTCAATTGCGGCGTCTGCGAATATGATTTCGAGCCGGACGATGCGAGGCTCTGCGCGCCGAAGCTCCTGCGTTACAATTTCGCCGCGCCGCTGATCGAGGAGCATGCTCCCGTCACCGCCGAGCCCGACGAGATCACCGGCGCGCGATGAACGAGCCCGCCGCCCTCGACTGGGAGCTGCTCCGCCGCTTCCCGCTGCCGCATCACCCCGACGACGGCGACAAGGAGGATCGGGGGCGCGCGCTCGTCGTCGCCGGCAGCCGCGAGCTTCCGGGCGCGGCCCTGCTCGCGGGCGTCGCGGCGCTTCGAGCGGGCGCCGGCAAGCTCCAGATCGCGACCGCCGAAAGCGTCGCCGCCGCCATCGGCGTTGCGGTCCCCGAGGCACGCGTCATTCCTCATGCGGAAACGGTGCAGGGCTGCATCGCCGAAGACGCAGTCGAACCGCTTTTGAAATGGGCGGCGGGCGCGCAGGCCGTCGTGATCGGCTGCGGGCTTCAGCAGGGGCCGCCGCTCGATGCGTTGATCGACGCGCTGCTCGGCTGCGGGATCGAAGTTCCGCTGGTGCTGGACGCGGCGGTGCTCGGCAGCCTTGCCCAACGGGCGGAGGCGCTGAGGGCGTGGACCGGCGGCGCGGTCGTTCTCCCCCATGCCGGCGAGATGGCGAAGCTGCTCGGATGCGGAAAGGAGCAGGTGACCGCGGACCCGTTGGCCGCCGCCCGCCAGGCGGCGGAGATGCTCGGAGCGGTTACGGTCCTCAAGGGCGAATACAGCCATGTCGTTGCGCCGGACGGGCGTGCGTTCCGATACAAAGGAGGCGGCGTCGGCCTCGCCACCTCGGGCTCCGGCGATACGCTTGCAGGCATTGTCGGCGGGCTTTGCGCGCGCGGCGCCGATCCGCTCACCGCCGCCTTGTGGGGCGTCTATCTCCACGGCGAGGCGGGGAGGAGGCTCACGATAGAGGTCGGCCGCGTCGGCTTCCTTGCGCGCGAGATAATCGACCTGATACCGATGCTGATGGAAGGACGAGCCTAGAACGGCCGGCCGGCAAGTCGCAGGCCTCTTTCTCAGGCGCTCTTGTGCCGCTCCAGCTCATCGCCGATCAGTCGGGCCACATGGACAACGTTGGTGGAGCCGGGGGTGCCGAAGGGCACGCCCGCGGTAATGATCACCCGCTCGCCGCCGCTCGCGATCTTGTGGCGGAGCGCCATGCGCTTGGCCTTTGCGATCATTTCCTCGAAGCTGGAGACGTCGCGCGTCCGAACCGCATGGGCGCCCCAGAGCAGCCCGAGCCGCCGCGCGGTCTTCAGCGAGGGAGTCAGCACGAGCAGCGGCACTGACGGACGTTCGCGGGCGACGCGCCGCGCCGTCGAGCCTGAGGAAGTGAAGCAGACGATAGCCTTGGCCTCGACCGTGCTGACAATGTTGCTGGCCGCGGCCGCGATCGCGTCGTTGGTGGTGCGGTCCGGCACGGTTTCGGTGAAGTGGACCCTGGCGCCGTAGCTCGGGTCAGCCTCCGCGCTGGTGGCGATGCTGTTCATCATCGAGACCGACTCGCACGGCCAGGAGCCCGACGCGCTCTCCGCGGAAAGCATGATCGCGTCGGCACCGTCGTAGACCGCAGTCGCCACGTCCGACACTTCGGCCCGGGTGGGCGAGGGCGAAGTGATCATCGATTCCAGCATTTGCGTCGCCACCACGACAGGACGGCCGAGGCGGCGGGCGGATTCGACGATCCTTTTCTGGAGCGGCGGCACTTCCTGCGGCGGCATTTCGACGCCGAGGTCGCCGCGCGCGACCATCACGGCATCGGCGAGCTCGAGGATGCCGTCGAGCCGGTCGATCGCCGCGGGTTTCTCGATCTTGGCGAGGAGCGCCGCGCGCCCGGCGATCAGCCGCCGCGCCTCGGCCACGTCCTCGGGACGCTGGACGAAGCTCAGGGCCACCCAGTCGACATGCTGGTCGAGCGCGAAGGCCAGGTCGGCCCGGTCCTTCTCGGTCAGCGCCGCAAGCGGCAGCACCACGTCGGGGACGTTGAGGCCCTTGTTGTTGGAGATGGTGCCGCCGACCTCGACGAGGCTCTCGATGCGATCAGGTTCGACCCTGAGGACGCGGAAGACGAGCTTGCCGTCGTCCACGAGGAGCCGCGCGCCTTCCTCGATAGCCTCGAAGATTTCGCGGTGGGGCAGAGTCACCCGCATCGCATCGCCCGGTTCGTTCCGCCTGTCGAAGGTGAAGGTCGCACCTTTGGCGAGATCCGCCTTGCCTTCGGCGAACTGGCCCACTCGGAGCTTGGGCCCCTGCAGATCGGCGAGGATGGTGGTCGGCCGCTCCAGCTCCTTTTCAAGCCCACGAATGATCTCGATCAGCTTATGATGGTCGGCATGCTTGCCGTGGCTCATATTGATGCGGAAGGCGTCGGCGCCCGCTTCCGCGAGCTTGCGGATCATCTTGGGCGTGTTGCTTGCAGGGCCCAGCGTGGCCAGGATCCGGACCTTGCGGCTGCGCGGCACGAACTTGCTCTGCATCGTCTGTTGGGTGGCCATCGGTGGCGGAATAGCCACTATTTGGGACAGTTCAACCGCCGATTGCCCGCAAGCCTTGAGCAGCCTACTGCCAATCCTTAGAGCCGGCTCCTCATTTCAGAATCGGGGAGCGAAAATGGCGGAGGGATCGATCGCAGCGGACGAGCTCAGGCTCTTGATCGAAAGGATCGAGCGGCTCGAGGAGGAAAAGAAAGCGATCGCCGACGATGTGAAGGACGTCTATTCCGAAGCCAAGGCGCGCGGTTACGACACGAAGACGATGCGGGCCATCGTCCGGCTCCGAAAAATGGAGAACCATGTCCGCCAGGAAGCCGAAGCCTTGCTCGACACCTACAAGGCGGCGCTGGGTCTCCAGTAGGTTCTGGGTCGGTTGAAGGACGGCGGCCGCCCGGCTACACAGGGGCCGGGGCGTATCATTTGACCAGCTGAAAGTGACGAACGGCGATGGCCGGCCATAGTAAATTCAAGAACATTATGCATCGCAAGGGCGCGCAGGACAAAAAGCGCTCTGCGATGTTCTCGAAACTGTCCCGCGAAATCACGGTTGCGGCGAAGATGGGGACGCCGGACCCGGACATGAACCCGCGTCTGCGCGCCGCGGTGCTCGCCGCCAAGGCGCAGTCGATGCCGAAAGACAACATCCAGCGCGCCATCGACAAGTCCTCGGCGGGCGAAGGCGATAATTACGAGGAGATACGCTACGAAGGCTTTGGGCCGGGCGGCGTGTCGCTGATCGTCGAGGCGCTGACCGACAACCGCAACCGCACCGCGACCAACGTCCGCACCATCTTTTCGAAGAATGGCGGCAATCTCGGAGCGAGCGGATCGGTGAGCCACGGCTTCAGCCGGCTCGGCCTGATCAGCTATCCGGCCTCGGCGGGCGACGCCGATACGGTGTTCGAGGCGGCGATCGAAGCTGGAGCCGAGGATGTCGAGTCCGACGAGGAGGGCCATGAGATCTGGACCGCGCAGGAGGATCTGCACGAGGTCGCCAAGGCGCTCGAAAAGTCGCTTGGCGAGGCGGAGAGCGCCAAGCTTGCCTGGCGCCCGCAGACGCCGGTCGAAGTTGGCGAGGAGGAAGCCGGATCGCTTATGAAGCTGATCGACGCGCTCGAGGAGGATGACGACGTCCAAACCGTCTGGGGCAATTACGAAGTTTCCGAGCAGGTGATGGAGAAGCTCGCCTGATCATACTCGGCCTCGATCCGGGGCTTGGCTGCACCGGCTGGGGCGTGATCCGCGCCGAGGGGAACAGGCTCGGCCATGTCGCCAACGGGCAGGTCAGGACCGATGCAAAGGCCGCCATGTGCGACCGGCTGGTGAGGCTCGACGAGGCGCTGGCGGCGCTGATTGCCGAGTTCCGCCCCGACGCGGCGGCGGTCGAGGAGGTGTTCGTCAACGAAAATCCGCAATCGACGCTGAAGCTCGGGCAGGCGCGGGGCGTGGTGTTGCTCGCCGCCGCCAAATCGGGGATTGAGGTCGGCGAATATGCGGCAAGGTTCGTCAAGAAGGCGGTCGTGGGCGTAGGGAGCGCCGACAAGGTCCAGGTTCACGCAATGGTGGCGCGGCTGCTGCCTGGAGCCAAGATCGCCGGCGCGGACGCGGCGGACGCGCTTGCGGTGGCCATCACCCACGCCCATCATCTCGCCAGCAGCCGCGCGTTGAAGGGCGCGGCATGATCGCCAGGCTGCGCGGGCTTCTGGACAGCTTCGGCGCCGACCATGCGGTCATCGACGTGCAAGGCGTGGGTTATCTTGTCGGAGCCTCCACCCGAACCCTCTCCGGTCTCGGCGCAATCGGCGACGAAGTGGTGCTCCACACCGAGATGCTCGTGGCCGAGGATTCGATCCGGTTGGTCGGCTTCGCCTCGGCGGAAGAGCGCGACTGGTTCCGGCTGCTCACGTCAGTTCAAGGCGTGGGGGCGCGGGTCGCGCTCGCGATCCTTTCCGCATTGACCGGCGACGAGCTGCACCGCGCCATCGGCAGCGGCGACAATGCGATGGTCGCGCGGGCGCAGGGGGTGGGGCCGAAGCTTGCCCAGCGCATCGTCAACGAGCTCAGGGACAAGGCGGGCGGGATCGTGCTCGACGGAGCGGCGCCCATGGCCGCATCCAGCGGAGCCGGCGCGGATGCCGTGTCGGCATTGCTCAACCTGGGCTTCCGTCCCGCGGAAGCGGCCGGCGTGGTGGCGAAGGCGGAGGCTGAACTGGGGCCGGGCGCCACGCTCGATGCGCTGGTGCGCGCGGCGCTCAAGAAAGCGGCGCGATGACCGATCCGGACCGCCTCACCACTCCCGACCGCCGGCCCGAGGACCTCGACGCGGCGCTCAGGCCGAAGACGCTCGACGACTTTGTCGGGCAGAAGGCGGCGCGGGAGAATCTCCGCGTGTTCATCGAAGCGGCGAAGAGCCGCGGCGACGCGCTCGACCATGTGCTCTTTTTCGGGCCGCCGGGGCTCGGCAAGACGACTCTGGCGCAGATCGTCGCCCGCGAGCTAGGGGTGGGATTCCGGGCGACCTCCGGCCCGGTGATCGCCAAGTCAGGGGACCTCGCCGCGCTGCTCACCAATCTGGAGGATGGCGATGTCCTCTTCATCGACGAGATCCACCGCCTCAATCCGGCGGTCGAGGAAGTGCTTTATCCGGCGATGGAGGACCGAGCGCTCGACCTGATGATCGGCGAGGGTCCCTCGGCGCGCTCGGTGCGGATCGATCTTCCCAAGTTCACCCTGGTCGGAGCGACCACGCGGCAGGGGCTCATCACCACGCCGCTGCGCGACCGGTTCGGAATTCCGGTGCGGCTCAACTTCTACACCGTCGAGGAGCTGGAGAAGGTGGTCCGCCGGGCGGCGGGGCTGCTGGGGCTCTCGCTCACCGATGACGGAGCGGCGGAGATAGCCCGCCGCTCGCGCGGGACGCCGCGCATCGCCGGTCGGCTGCTCCGGCGGGTGCGCGACTTCGCCCAGGCGGCGGGAGCGCGCGAGGTGGACTCGAAAGTGGCCGATGGCGCGCTCACCCGGATGGAGGTGGACGCGCTCGGCCTAGACGCGATGGACCGCCGCTACCTGATGATGATCGCCGACATCTACAAAGGCGGGCCTGTGGGGGTCGAGACGCTCGCGGCGGGGCTTTCCGAGCCCCGCGACACGATCGAGGAAGTGATCGAGCCTTTCCTCATCCAGCTCGGCCTCGTCGCGCGGACGGCTCGGGGGCGCTGCCTCAACGGCCGCGGCTGGACACATCTCGGCCTCAACCCGCCCAAAACGGCGCAGGACGGACTGTTCGACGGCAAATGACGGGGGAAGAATGCGCGTAGTGAAGTTTGTCGCGGCCGGAGTCGCGTTGGTGCTGGCCGCTCCGGCAGCGGCGCAGGACCCGGCGGCCCCAGATTATTCCAATCCCGGCCATTGGCTTTGCCTGGCCGGCCGAAGCGACCCCTGCTCGTCGCCGCTGCCGACGACCGCCCTTAACCCTAACG